>CAIJLV010000219.1 GCA_903821635.1 uncultured Verrucomicrobiota bacterium
CCCCGAACTGCACCGTGTTGGTCACGCTCGAGCCGCCGCGCCGCCACACCGTCACCGTCGCCGAGGCTGCGTTTTCCAAGGCGCTCACCAGCGGCGTGCCGAAGAGGAACTCCACGTCGTCCTCCCGGATCGTCACCACGGAGCTGCCCACAGAACCCACGGTCGCGTTGGTCGGACTCGCCAAGGTCACGGTGAAAGTCTCGGAGGCTTCGATCGCCGAGTCGTTGATGATCGGCACCGTGATCGTGCCGTTGGTCACCCCGGCCGCAAAACTCACCGTGCCGGAAGCATTGGTATAATCGGTGCCGGAAGTGGCGGTGCCCGCCGTCGTCGCGTAGTTCACGCTCGCGGCGCCGTTGGTGGTGCCGGTGCGGACGAGGTTGAGGACGACGTTGGTGGCGCTTTCCAGCACCTGGTAGGTCGCCGCCGCCAGCGCAATGACGACGTCATCCTCCACAATCGTAACGGTCACCGGGGTGTTCGCTCCGGCGACCGCATTGCTGGGGGTCGAAAGCGTCACCGTGAAAACTTCATCCGCCTCGGCCAAGGCATCGTCGACAATCGGAATGGCCACGGTCTTGTTGGTCTCGCCGCTGGCAAAGTTCACCGTGGTCGAGGTGGTCGTGTAATCGGTGGTGGCCTTGGCCGTGCCCGCCACGGTGCTCACTTTTATGCTGGCAGCATTGGTCAGTGTGCCGGTGCGTTCCAGCGTCAGCGTCAGGCTGCCGGCGTCTTCGGCGATACTGACGGCATTGGTCGTAAAATTGATGAGGGTAGCGCTGTCGAAGAAGGCGGCCACCGTGGCGACACTGTTGGAGATGCTCAGGGCGTTGTTAGCCTCATTGGTTTGTCCAACCGTCACCCCCGTCGGTGTGCCGAGATAATTCACCGCTGGATTCGAGAAGTAGGGAATCCGCGTGCCAGGTGCATACGCCATGACCGTCCGGTAGGTTGTGGCGGAAACGTCAAACCGATAGCCGTAGGAATAGGCCTGTGAGCCGGAGCCACTGGCGTTGTCGCGATCATGGTTGCAGCCGAGATTATGCCCCACTTCGTGCGGGAAAGTGTAGGCGCCGGTAAGATACTGCCGCTTCACCACGCTGAAACCGTAGTTCACAAAATTGGTCGATACGGGCGACATGATGTAACCGAGTCCGGCATAGGTGTTCATGCTTTCCACCACGAGGCAGACGAGATCCGCGCCGTATTGAGCGCGGAGGGTCTGGGCGGTATCCATCTTACCATCCGAAGGCGCCTGCAATCGGGTCAGGTCGGTGTTCGCGTCCGCCGACTCGGTGTAAGAAATCTCTCCCCGGTAAACGAGGTTCAACTGGGCCGTGAGGCCGCTGTTGGCATAAGCCGTGTTTGCCTCGGAAACAGCGAGGTCGATCTGACTCTGAATGCCCGCCGTGCCGCCGGCGCCCGTGCGGGCCGCCGCGGTGTAGAGCACCATTACATCAATCACCGTGCCGGCGTCGCCCTGAGGCACCACCGACCCGCCCCCATCGCCGCCGCTGGGCGTGGGCGCACTGATGGCGCCGCACGTGGTGGATTCCACCGGATCCAGTTCGGCAATCTGATACACCCCATCGCCGGCGTAAGTGATCTGGGCGATGTCCGCGCCCGGCGTGAACACGGTCGCGGCGAGCGCTTCGCCATTCCCGCTGACCAAAACTTGACTACCGGGCACACCGACCACCACCCCCCGCGCCGTAAACCGGCCTCCGGGCAGATAATCCGTCCGCTCAATCACCGCGTTCACTTGTCGGTCGGCAAACAGTCCAATGTCGAGCCGCGACCCCGGCTGACGCAACGCCGCCGGCGAAGGGTGGTGCAGCGGTGAGGCCGGGTCGGTGAGAACCCGGGGATTGATCGCCGCCAACCGTGCGCGACGAATTCCGCGTTCGGCGGCCGGCGCCGCCGAGCGGGCAAGCTGAGCTCCGCCCGACGACAAGAAAAGCGACGGAGGCTCCGCCTGGCCCAAGCCCACTAACGGGACCAAGCCAAGCCACAGTGCCAACGCGGCCAAGCCGCAGCGGAGGGCACTCAGGGTAGTGCGGGACTGGGCAAGCAACGCGCCTGTCCGGAGGTTCAGATGGTTGTGCATGGCACTTTCGGGGAACCTGAACGGACCGCCGGCAAAGGCTTGGCCCATTCAATTTTATCCACCCCCACCACCCGGAGCACCGGAGGAAAATCCTCAGAATTCGACCGGGTGGTTTGACAGGCGGAAAACATAACGTCGCCACTGCATCGGCCATGGATTTCGAAACTTAATGCTCCGCCCCAGTTTTGGCCCAAGTAGCCACCATTGGTTATCCGGCTCCGGCGAACCGATTCCGCCCGATTCAGGGAAGCTGACAAACCGCAACGACCACCGCTACGCTCGCGGCCATGAGCATTCCCCCCGTGGTTCCCGCGCCCGCCGCGCCGCCGGATTCGTCCCCGCGCGCCGTCCCGCCGAACCGGCTGGCCTCGCTGGACACTTACCGCGGGTTCGTGATGTTCCTGATGATCGGCGAGTTGTTTCACTTCGGTCGGGTCGCCGAGGTCCTGCGCGCCGCCGGCACGGCCAGCCGCTTCTGGGATTTCTTGGCGCTCCAGCAAGATCATGTGGAGTGGGTCGGTTGCGTGCTGCATGACCTGATCCAGCCGTCTTTTTCCTTCCTCGTTGGGGTGGCGCTGCCCTTTTCGATCGCGGCGCGCATGGCCAAAGGCCAAACGCGGTTGGGCATGTGGGTCCACGGGCTTGGCCGGGCGCTTTTACTCGTGCTGCTCGGCGTGTTTTTGCGTTCCACCGGGGCCGGTCAGACTAATTGGACCTTGGAAGACACCCTCTCCCAGATCGGGCTCGGGTATCCGCTCCTGTTTGCGCTCGGCTTCACCAAACCTCGAACCCAAGTCCTCGCCCTAGGTGTCCTCCTCACCGGTTATTGGGCGGCGTTTGCCCTGCACCCAGTGCCGCCCAATTTCGACTACACTCAGGTCGGCGTCTCGGCAGACTGGCTGCGGGAAAACGGCCACTCGGGCTTGGCCGCGCATTGGCAGAAGAACAGCAACTTCGCTTGGGCCGCCGATCAAGTGATCATGAACTGGTTCCCGCGCGCGAAGGTTTGGGCCTTCAACGGCGGCGGTTATTCCACCCTCAGCTTTATCCCGACTCTGGGCACCATGGTGCTGGGCTTGCTTGCGGGCGGCCTGTTGCGCAGCGAACGGACTCCCGGCGCCAAGCTCAAATGGCTGCTGGCGGTCGGCCTTGGGTGCCTCGCCGTGGGGTGGACGCTGGGTGCGCTGGGCATTTGCCCGGTCGTGAAACGCATCTGGACGCCCAGTTGGACCCTGTTCAGCGGCGGTTGGTGTTTTCTTCTGCTCGCCAGCTTTTACCTGATTGTGGACGTGCTGGAATTCCGCGCGTGGTCCTTCCCGTTGCGCGTCATCGGCCTGAACTCCATCGCCGCCTACTGCATCGCCCACCTCTGGGACGGCTTCATCGCCCGCAATCTGAAGACCCACCTCGGACAGGATTTCTTCGCCTTCGCCGGCAAGGCGTATGAACCGTTCTTCCACGGTGCCGGCACGTTCCTCGTCATCTGGCTCATCTTGTTCTGGATGGAACGCCGAAAGCTGTTCCTTCGGGTCTGAAGTCGGGTGCCTGCCGGAGGGCGAACCCGACATTTCCCCGAGGCAAAAGACCGCCGGTCCCGGAGTTGTTCCCGAACCGGCGCGTCATATTGCCCACCCGGGCGCGCGCTTGAAATTATGCCCCGGCCAGCTTCCGCACCACCGATTCCAGAATCTGGATACCCTCCTCGGCTTGGTGCCGCGTGAGGTTGTAGGCCGGCAACAAGCGCACGATCTGCGTGCCGCTCGGGATGAGCAGCAGTCCGGCTTCGTGCAGTCGGTCGGCCATTTGCATGCTGGCCGCCCGGTCGCTGCCGGCAAAGGCGGCGATCTGCTCCTTGGGCTGCAATTCCAGTCCCAGCATGAAACCCAATCCCCGGCCGCCGTTCACGACGTTCGGGTAAGCCTGCCCGAGTCGGTCGAGTTCCCCCTTCAGCCAGGCGCCGAGGGTGCGGACGTTGTTCACTAGGCCGTCGCGTTCGATGACCTCGAAGATCTTATTCGCCACCGCGCAGCCCAGCGGCGTGCCGCCAAACGTCGTGCCGTGCGTGCCGGGACCGAGCAGGTCCTGATACGGCTCGCGGAGCCAGAAGGCGCCGATGGGAAAACCGCCGCCGAGCGACTTGGCCATGGAAATGCCGTCGGGCAGGAAACCGGCCGCGCCTTGCACGTCCTCCAGCACGCGCTGGAAGCTTTGAAACCGGCCGGACCGGAAGTGGCCGCATTGCACCGCGTCCACGAGGAGCAGCAGCTTGCGTTCGTCGCAGAGTTGCCGCAGGCCGAGGAGGAAATCCGCCCGCGCCGGGGTGATGCCGCCTTCGCCCTGGATGCCCTCGATCAGCACCGCGACGGTGGCCGGCGAGATCGCCTCGCGGACGGCGTCGAGGTCATTGAAAGGAACGTGCCGGAAGCCCGGCATGATCGGCTCGAAACCCTTCTTCACCTTGTCCTGGCCGGTCGCCGCGATGCCGCCCAGCGTGCGCCCATGAAACGAATTGATCGCGGTGATCACCTCGAACCGGCCTTCGTCGTGGCCGAACTTCCGCGCAACCTTGTAGAGCCCCTCATTGGCCTCGGCACCCGAGTTGCAGAAGAAGACCTTGCCCGGCGCAAGGTGCTTCACGATGTGCTGGGCCAAGCGCCCTTGCGGTCCGTGGAAGTAGAGGTTGGAGACGTGGACCAAGCGGCGCGACTGCTCGATCAACGCCTCGGTGATCTCCGGATTCGCGTGACCCAGAGCGGTCACTGCGATACCGCCGCCAAGGTCGAGGTAGCGTTTGCCGGTGACATCCCACACGTAGCTGCCGGCGCCGTGGCTGAACGCCAGTTCGAAGCGGCCGTAACTCGGCACAACGTAGCGGCTGAAGAGCTCGCGCACTTCTTGATACTGATTGTGGACAATCGGCGCGGGGGCAGTCGGAAACAGTTCTTTCATCAAAACAACGGGCGAAATTAGCGGACCAAGGGGCTCAAAAACGCAAAATGAATCGCACACTCCGCCGGGCGTCAGGGGCGCGCTGCGCCGCCCGGCCCGGCCTTTGGCCGGCCGGGCCGGGCGGCTTTAGC
>CAIJLV010000220.1 GCA_903821635.1 uncultured Verrucomicrobiota bacterium
ATAGACGGGCAGGAAACGCTCGTCGGCATTGAAGGCAAAGTGGCGGGCGTTGTTGTTCGCGAAGTAGTACGTGCGGTCGCGATTGCTCACCACGAAGAGCTGCATGAAGCAGAGCAGCGTCTTGGTGTAGCCGTTGCCGGGATCGTTCTTGTATTCGACGATCTGCTCCATGGCCCGGCGGGGATTCACGCCGAGGGTCTTCAGCTCCACCTGCACCACGGGCACGCCATTGATGAGCAGGATGACGTCGTAACGGTGGTGGCTGTTGTCGGTGTTGATCCGGAGCTGGTTGACGACCTCGAAGGTGTTTTTGCACCAGTCCTTAAGGTTGACCAAGGTGTAGTTCAGCGGGGTGCCATCATCACGGGTGAAGGCGTTGCGCTCCCGAAGGGTGCGGGATGCGGTGAATACGTCCGGGGAGACGATCTCGTCGAGCAGGCGGGCGAACTCGGCATCGGTGAGGCGGACGCGGTTGAGAGCCTCGAACTTCTCGCGGAAGTTTCGTTCCAAAGCTGCCCGGTCGCGGATGTCCTCGCGCACCTCGTATTTGAGCCCGCGGAGCTTGGCGATAAATGCGTCCTCAATACCCTGTTCGTTGAGAACCATGGGCAGGGAGGACGAGCCATCGGGATAGGTGCTATCCGCAGAGGTAGGCATGGCGGTTATTGGGTAGGTCTATTGCCGCACGGAAAGCACGGCGAGCGGCACACGTGCTCGTCCTTACGGGACCAGTCGGAACCGTAGTGCTCGGTGGAATCGGCGGTCATGGCTTTTGTGTCGCCGGGCATGTGCCGAAGAGGCTAATCGGTGGCCCGGAAATGCCAACGGTGAATGGCCGGCTGACTCAGTAATCCTGCGCCAGCATGAGGGTCAGGACGCGGGTGGTCTGGGCGGGATCGGCGGGGTTTTCGCTGCCGAACTCCAGTTTCCGGTCGTAGTAGTCGATCTTCCAGAAGATGGGCGTGCCGTCGTGGACTATGCGCCCGAAGTCGTGTTCCCCATGAGGATCGCTGGCGGCATTGAATTGGTCGAACAGGCGCACCTTGCCGATGACGATGGCCCGGTCGCCGTCGCTCAGGGCCTGTATTCCGGGCGTCATCAACACCAGCCCGCCGGCTCCGGTGCGGCGGAATTCGTCGTTCAGGCGGCGGATCGTTTCCCGGTCGGTGGTGGTCTGGCTCAATTCATCGCTCCGTCATTGAAAAGGCGGCGGCCGGGAGGCCCCGACCGCCGGTGGTCCGCTTAGGTGTCGGTCGGTTCGTCCTGCTGCTGCGAAGGCGGCAAGAGCACGATTTCGCCGGTAAGGGGCAGGGCATGCAAACGAATGCCGAAGCCCCCTTCTTGTTGGCCCAGGCCGCTCCTATGGGGCGGAAAAAGCCGTCCTCCTCGTCGCCTTGCCTAGTAACGGTGTAGGCGATGAGGTCGGGCCGGTTTGGTTTGGTTTCGGACATGCTGAAGGTCTCCTTTCCCTCACGTTAAAGCACATTGGCCCGGCCGATTCAACCCGGATGGTCCGGATGGGCGTCTAAGCAGCCGGCTAACTCGCGGTCCAAGAAGTAGTTGGCCCGGCGGATGGCGAGCGCCTTTTGGCCGGACGCGAGCACGAGCGCCAGGCCCGGGTGCCCCTTGGCCTTGGGGGTCTCGGATTGCGCTGAAGTGAAAACTGATTTCATCGGGGGGATCAGGGGACGCTTGTGGACACTGTTGTTCCAGCTGCCGGCTGTGCCCCTCAATTCGCCCCCGGTGGTAGCCGTGCCGGTCGTGCTGGTGTTGTGGGCGACGGCCTTACCGGTCCCGTGAGCCGTGCCCGTATTCTCCAAGATGGAATCTCCGCCGCCCCAAGTCTCGCCTTCATTCGTGGATGTTCCCCGGCTAGACCCGTGGTTGGTCGTCTCGTCGTGGCGCAGGAGGGACAGGAACTTCGACGTGGTCCGGAACAGGATCGGGTTCAGCTCCAATTGTGGGCTACGGAAGTGCCTTTGCTGGTCCCCGTGGAGAGGCTATCGCCCCAGTTTCTGGACTTCCCGGACGAGGTTCCGTGCGAGGAGCTGGAGTTGGTTGAATGGATGTGGCTGTTCCCCGTGGTGTCCGTGACGCTCCCGCCGGTGTTGGTGGTCGTGCTGGTGGCATTTTCGCCGCCGGACTGGGTTGCACCGTTTGAGGTTCACGCTGCAATCCCTCTGGATGGCGTAATGGGGCACCCCCATTTGTGAACTTTTTTTACGCCAAGCGACTCCACCACCACCCCCCGGAGCATGGGTGGCGTAGCCCTTTCCGAACCGGAAAACAGCGTAGTTCCGACCCTCCAGTCGGGCTCTCCTATAAACCGTCCGCTCCCGCTCTTCGAAGCGCCCAGGTTTCTGCCGCTACCCGGGCAAGAATCACGCTTCAAAGGGGCCGCCCCCCGTCAAACTGGCAAGGGCGGCTGGCCGGCGCCGGTAGCTCCCCGCAGCCGGACGTTGGAGGGCAGACGCCGGGACACCAGAAAGCGTGCCCGCAGCCAGGCATTGGCCAGGTCCAAGGGGATCAGCAGCTTGCGGGTGCTGTAACGCAGCATCGGCAGCCCTGCGGTGATCCAGTGGTCCACCGGGTTGTGTTCGTCAAGGTTCAGCCCAAAGGGAAGGGGCAGAGGTGTCGGAGGCATTGAGGTTCGAAGGACTTTAGGCAGCGAGTTGGAGTGAGGGTTTGAGCTGGTCTTTGAGGGGCTGCATGTCGAGGTAGACAGGGCCGGCGAGTATTCCTCGTGCTGTTCGGCGGCGAGGGCGCCGAGTGCGGGCAGTCTGCTGCCCGCCCCTGAAAGGCGCCCCGGCGAATTTCCGGGGCTCAGCGGCGGGCGACCTACGGCGAGTGCCGCCGTGAGTGGCTTCGTCGCCCTAGCCGGCGGAGGGTCGGACCGGGGTGAATTATTTTTTGCGGGTCGGACCGCCGTTGACCTAGGGGGCGTGATAGGTTCCGGCTGGCGGTCGCAAGTGAGGGCAGGGGACAACGGCCCTCCCGTTCGAGGCGACCGCGTCGCCAACGGCACCGCTCCGGCATCGGGGAAAGTTCGGTGACCGAGCTTGACCGGCCGAAGATCCCGTCCTGAACCCGCATGACTGACCCTGAAACGCCCGACTTCACCCCCGACGTTCCTGACCGGCTCAGCCGCCGCGTGGCGCAGGCCGTCCACGCCGAACTGCGCGCCGCCTTTGACGGCCACCTTGCGCCGTTCGCGGGGGCAGCCGGCCTGCGGTCGCCAGCGGAGGCCACCCAACCCGAGGTGCTGTCCCAGTTGTCCGGCCTGCTGCCGGATCCGACCCTCACCCCCGGCGCCTTCGTCGAGGCCACCGTGCAGCCGTTCACCGCGACCGGGGCCAACGTGCAGGTTCGCTTTCTCCTTGGCCGCCTGCACCCGGGCCATTTGCGCGCCCTCGCCTTCCTACTGGCGAACTGCCAGCCCTTCCAGGTGAAGCTGTGCTTCCCTGACGAGGGTTTGGCGTCGCGGGAACTTTGGCTCGTCTGGCAACGGCAGCAGGCGCCCCAGGATGTCCAACCGCTGGCGGCCCAGCTCGGCCTAGTGTTCGCCCGGGTCATGGTGATCCAGTGCCTGCTGACACTGCATTTTCCCGGCCTCATCGCGGGCAGCCAGTTGGCCGACTGGGCAGCGGCGGTGGCGCGCGCGGAGCGGGCCGACCGCGGCTCAGCCGAGGCCTTCACGGAAGAGGGCACGGTCTGGCACCTCGCGGCGCAGAAACCCGCCGCCTTCCTGAAGGCCATGGAGGCACAAGCCGCCGCCGAGGGGGAAACCCTCCAGCCGGGCCTGCGGTTGAAGGTGAACCTGTGGCTGCACCGCTACGGCGCGGCCCTGACGGCCACGGAAGAGCTCCTGGGGCAGGTCGCTGAGGATCCCAAGGCGCCGGCCGCCCGGCGCGGGCAGTTGCAGTTCATCCGGGCCGCCTTGGCGGAGCGGGTGGGGCGGCCGACCGACGCGCTGCGCTGGCTCGACCGCCCGGCGGGAGCCGAAATTCCGGCGGAGCTTGGCCCCCGCGTCACCAACGTGCGCCTGCGCGCCCTGCTGGCCCTAGGCCGCACCCGCGAAGTGCTGGCGGCGGTGGCCGCCGGCGCCTTCAGTGATCACGACCCGACCTGCTTTCCTCACTGGTGGCGCGCCCAGGCGCTCCGGCGGCAGGGCGACCGCGAGGGTTCCCAGCAGGCGCTGGCCGCCCATGAAGATTTCTTCGGCCCCGACCTTGAGGCCCGCCGCACGCTGAACCGACTCGGGGCCACCGCTGCGGAACCGCCCACGGGACGCCGCCGATGAGGGCTGCCCCAAGGGGCGGCGCCGCCGAAGGGCCCAAGGCTCGGTCCATGCCAGCTTGGGGCAACGGCCTAGGGATCCGGACCCAGCTGAAAACTCGATCACGTAAACCGTCCGCGAGGTGTTCGTGACTGTCCGATACGGATACGGCTGGCAGAAGAGCACATCGCCGCATACGAAACTTTCAGACCATTCGCTGATGGTGGTAACGCATTTCGGGGCACTAGGCGGAGGGGTGAGTTGGGATTAGACCGGCTGACTCCATTCAATTGACGCTCTGCCTTTGAGCTTATACAGGCACTCGTTCGCGAGCCATCGCAGCGCCGCACTTCCATGAGCGGGCGTTTACATGGCCGACTGTCTTCTTCAAATGACGTGCGAACCGGAGGAGCTTCATCTAGCGTTTAACCATGAACGAGCTTTTCAATCGGATCACGGTCAATCCGGCCGTCATGACAGGGCTTCCCTGCATCCGGGGGCTGCGTATCCCGGTCACCACGATCCTTGGCCTGATGGCGGCTGGGGCGGGGCGGGACGAAGTATTGGCGGAGTATCCTGATCTGGAACCGGATGACTTGCGGGCCTGCATGGCTTACGGCGCTTGGCGGCTGCGGGAACGTGACGTCGAGCTTCAGGCCGCGTGACCGTCATCGTGGACAACTGTTTGCCCGTCTCTTGGGCAGCTTGGCTTCGGGAGCGAGGCATTGCTGCCCAGCACTGGCGGGAAGTGGGCCTCCCTACGGCTCCCGACACCGAAATCATGCGTTGGGCTTTGGATCATGGGGCCATAGTCCTGACGCACGACCTTGATTTCGGAACGCTGCTGTTTCAAACGCGGGCACGGTTGCCGAGCGTGAATCGGCCGCTTGGGCGAGGGGCAGGCGTTCCCGTGCGGCGGGTGAGCGCCGGGCATACTGCCCTTGCTTCGGTTGGGTGGACAGCTACGGCGGGCGTGTGAGGGAGGATCAAGGCCCACCTGAAGGACGGGCAGCCGGACGGTGGACGGAAGCGCTACGACGAGGCGTTCAAACGCTCGGCGGTGGAGCTGTGGCAGCGGGGCGGCAAGTCGGCGAGCCGAGTGGCGGCCGAGCTGGGCGTGAACGTCCAGAGCCTCCAGCAATGGCGGCGGCAATATGCGGTGGTG
>CAIJLV010000221.1 GCA_903821635.1 uncultured Verrucomicrobiota bacterium
CAGCGGGCTGAGTTGGCGGACAAGATCGTTGAGTTTGTCGGTAACATCCGGTTCGGCAAGATCGGCGCGACGGCGATGGCGGGTTTGATTTTTGTCGCGATCAGTCTGTTGCGAAACATTGAGGCGGGGTTCAACGACATGTGGGGCGTCACCAAAGGGCGCGGTTGGATGATGAGTATCGTGGTCTACTGGGCGGCGATCACGTTGGGGCCGGTGGTGATCGTGATCGTGAAAGGCGCCAGTTATCTTCAGGCGATGGACCCGACGTCGTCGGTTCTCCTGACGAGTTGGATCCCGAGCCACATCGTGCTTTCGCTGGCCTGGGTGCCGGCTTTGGTGGTGAGTTCGCTGGCGTTTGGGGCGTTGTATCTGTGGATGCCGAACACCCGGGTGCGCTGGTCGTCGGCGTTGGTCGGCGGTTTTGTGGCTGCCGCCTTGTGGATGCTCAATGGCCGGATGGCGGCGCTCTACAACACGCGGGTGCTCACTTACAATGCGATCTACGGTTCGCTCGGCATTCTGCCGTTGTTCCTCTTGGGGTTGTATCTTTCATGGTTGATCCTGCTGTTCGGAGCCCAAGTGGCTTACGTGTTTCAGTTTCGAAAGGCGTATTTGCAGGAACGGCAGGGCGGGCGGGTCCACCAGCAGGCGCGGGAATTTATCGCGCTTCGGTTCATGGCGGAAATCGGCCGGCGGTTTCAAGGAGGCGACAAACCGTTGACCAGCACGGAGGGGGCGGAGTTGTTTGGCGTGCCTCCCAAGCTCACCAAAGATCTGCTGCAACTGCTGGTCAGTGCCGGGTTGTTGGTGGAAACGACCGCTGGTGAATCGGCCTACACCCCCGCGCGCCCGCTGACGCAGATCACCGTGCGCGATGTCTTGCGTGCGATTCGGGCGGGTTCGGGTTGCGACCTGCTGACGCACGAAGACGACGCCCGGGCGGTGGTGCGTGGGGAGTTTGAAGCGGTTTTGGCCGCGGAAGACTCCCGGGCGGGCAAGGTGTCATTGCAGGAATTGATCACCCAGATCCCGGCTCCAGTCGGGGTGGGGCCGAGCTAACGGAAACCGACCCGTGGCTTGGTCAGGCCGCCGGTGGGATCAAGTTTGGGGCGGGTGCTCACGGAACGGACCTTGCGACCGCCGCGGGGCGTCGTCTTTTCGGTCAGGGAAAGTTTGCGGAGTTGGGTTTCGATGAGGGCCCGCTCACCGGTCCCAACCAACGCAATGCCCGCGGCAAAGGTGATGGCGGTGGCCGAGGCGACGAGCGGGGTGATTTTCATGACGTGAGTGTGTGTAGCTAACTTTGCAGCTAACAACGTGCCGTCATCGGCGTAAGGACGGCTTTCCTGAAAATTAATCTGCGTTTACGCTGCCGCCCGATGTTCGCCGATTTCACCACGCAGTTGCGGGCCGGGCAAAACCTCGGTTCGGAGCAGGTTATGGCCGCGGTGCGCCAGTTGACCGATCCGGCGCTGCCGCCGGAACCGAAGGCGGATTTCCTGGCCGCTTTGGCGATCAAGGGGGAGTCCGTGGAAGAAATTGCCGGTTTTGCCCGGGAGTTGCGGGAGTTATCACTGCCAGTGCCGCTCTCGTCGGAAATTCGGAAGCGAGAAATCCTCGATGTCTGCGGCACCGGCGGGGACCGGTTGAACACGTTCAACATCTCGACCACCGTGGCCATCCTGTGCGCGGCGGCGGGGGTGGTGGTGGCCAAGCATGGGAACCGGGCGATTACCTCCCAGTCCGGTAGCGCGGATGTTTTGGAAGCTCTGGGAATCCCGGTCGATCAAACGCCGGAACAGGTCGCCCACGCCTTGCAGGAGCGAGGCTTTGCCTTCTTGTTCGCCCCGCGCTTTCACCCCGCGTTCAAAGCCATCGCGCCCGCCCGCAAGCTTTGCGCCGAGCGGGGACAGCGCACGATTTTCAACCTGCTGGGCCCCTTGCTCAATCCGGCTCGGCCGAGCGCTCAATTGGTGGGAGTTCCCCGCCCCCAGTGGTGTGAACCGGTGGCGCGCACGCTGCAAACGCTGGGGGTTCGGCGAGGGTTGGTCGTAACAGGTGAAGTCCCTACTGGCGCTGAATCCGCCCCCGCTTTCCTCGATGAGCTCAGCACGCTCGGGCCCAATCACGTGGCGGAATTTTATCAGGAGCGTGGTTTCGGGAGGTCCACTTGGGAGCCCGGTCATTTTCCGGTCAAACCGGCTGCCCTCAGCGATTTAGCCGGTGGCGACGCGGCGCTGAATGCGGCTTTGATTCAAGCGGTATTGGCGGGCCGGGACCGCGGACCCAAACGGGACGCGGTGCTGCTTAATGCCGGCGCCGCCCTGTTCGTCGCTGGCGCGGCACGCAGCATCGGTGACGGTTGGGAAATGGCGGCGGCCACCATCGATCGCGGGCAGGCCACGGAGAAACTTCGGGAACTGGCCCAAGGTCGTTCCTGAGTCGGGTCGCCTTCGTCGCCGTGGGCGGGTGGCGGAATGGGTTTTATTCCCCATCTGGGAAGAGGCGTTGGGGTGGCTTAACCCGGTGGCGCAGGTGCCGTTTTTTTTCGCGTTTGAGTGGCTGGCCCGCATTTTGCGGCTCAATTCAGCCGTGCAAAGCGCAACTAAGCTGGTAAGTCCCTTCGGCATGCCTTTGCGCGTGGATACGCGGGACGCCGCTGCTGTTCGCCGCTGTGTGGCCCAAGATTACTGGGTCATGTTTCCCGCGGGTGATCAGCAATTCGTCAATCGAGCCTTTGATTGGGCCAGCGACTGTTTTGAAGGCCGACTGCCTGAGTATCAGGCGATTGACGCCCGGTATCATGATTTTGAGCATACGCTGCAGGGCACGCTGTGCTTCTCCACGATTCTGCACCGCCGGGCTGAGGCGTTGACGGAGCCGATTTTGCCCGAGGACACCTTTCAGCTCGGGTTGTTGGCGATTCTCCTGCACGACACTGGTTACCTAAAAACGCGCGAAGATGTCGAAGGCACCGGTGCGAAATACACGCTGACCCACGTGAATCGTTCGTGCGATTTCGCGGAACGCCTGCTCTTGAGCAAGGGTTACACCGTCCGCCAGGTGCAGGGCGTGCAAAGCATGATTCGCTGCACTGGCGTGGGCGTCAGCCCGGGGGCGCTGAATTTCCAAACCGACGAGGAACTCGTCGCCGGCTTTGCTTTGGGCACGGCTGATCTCCTGGGGCAAATGGCGGCCCACGACTACGTGGATAAGCTGCCCATCCTGTTTGAGGAATTTCGCGAGTCGGCGGACTTCAACGCTGGCCGGGGCGGGCCGCCGATTGCGTTCAATGGGGTTGAAGATCTCATGCGGCGGACCCCGGGATTCTGGCAACATTACGTCCTACCCAAGATCGAGAACGATTTTCGCGGTCTTTACCGGTTCCTGAACCTGCCCGGGGGGCACAACGATTACTTGGAAGCGATTGAGGCCAACTTGGAGAAGCTGAACCGGCTGTTGGCCTTGGCGGCCTGACGGGCGGCGAATTTTGCCGCTGCTTTTCGGTCGGCAGTTAGCCCAAGCTTCGTGGGTGGCGCGCGAATACCAACTGCATCCCTTCCGGACGCCAGCCGTCCTGCGAATCGACTACGCCCACGAGTTGAATCCCCAGCAATTGGCGGCGGTGACGGCCGCCCCGGGGCCGGCCTTGGTGCTGGCCGGCGCCGGCGCCGGCAAAACGCGGACGCTCACGTTTCGAGTGGCTTGGCTCTTGGAACACGGGGTGCCGGCGGATCGGATTCTGCTGCTCACCTTCACCAACAAAGCGGCCCGCGAAATGATGCAGCGGGTGGCCGACTTGATCGGCGGGGATCTGGGCAATCTTTGGGGCGGAACCTTTCACTCCGTGGGCATGCGCCTCCTGCGGCGCCATACCGATCGCTTGGGATATCGTCCAGACTTCACCATCGCGGACCGGGAAGATGCCAAGGATCTCCTCGCGGCCTGTCTCGCGGAGGCGGGAATCGATCCGAAAGCCACCCGGTTTCCCAAGCCCGAAATCTTGGGCGACATCTTTTCCTTGGCGGTCAATCTTGGCTACACAGTGGCGGCGGTGTTGGAGCGGGATTACGACACCTTTGTGCCCTTGGCTGAGGTGATTGAACAGGTTCGGCAGCGCTACGTTGAGCGCAAGCGGGCGACGGGTTTGATGGATTTTGACGATTTGCTGGTGCTCTGGCTGCACCTGCTGGAGACGCACGCTGACCTGCGCGATTTTTACCAGCGTCGGTTCCAGTTCGTCTTGGTGGACGAATACCAGGACACCAACACCCTGCAGGGGCGGTTACTGGATCTGCTGGCCGGGCGACATCGCAATCTGATGGCGGTGGGTGACGACGCCCAGAGCATCTACTCGTGGCGCGGGGCCAACTTCGCCAACATCTTGGAATTCACGCGCCGTTTTCCCGATGCCCAGGTCTTTAAGATCGAAACCAACTACCGGAGCACGCCCGAGATTTTGGCCTTGGCGAACGCCGCCATCGCCGCCAACACCCGCCAGTTTCCCAAAGTGCTGCAGCCGGCGCGTAAGTCAGGCGAAAAGCCGATCTTGGTGGTCTGTGGTGAAGCCGGCGAGCAGGCGGCGTTTATCGCCCAACGGGTGCTCGAACTGCGCGATGAAGGCCAGAGCTTGGAGCAGATGTGCGTGCTCTATCGGTCCCATTTTCACGCGCTGGAGCTCCAAATGGAGCTTACCCGGCGGAACATCCCCTTCCAGATCACGAGCGGGATTCGTTTTTTTGAACAAGCCCACCTCAAGGACGTCGCCGCCTACCTCAAACTCATCACCAATCCGGCCGATGAACTCGCGTTCAAACGCCTCGTGAAGATGCTGCCGGGCATCGGCGGTAAAGGGGCGGACAAACTCTGGCATGCCTTTCGACTCCGACTGGCCGGAAGCGGCTACGAACCCCCGCCGCCCGTGTTGGTGGGCGAATTTTCCGACAATGACGGTGGTTTGGCCCCGATGGTGGAGTTGCCGGTGATTCCGGTGGCGCCCCTGTTGGCCGGGCTTGCAGCGCTGGTGCCCAAGAAGGCTGCGGTGGCGTGGGCCCAATTTTGCGCCACGATTTCCCAGACCGAAGCCGACGGTATCCGCGACCAACCGGCGAAAATGATCCGCTGGGTGGTCGAAGCCGATTACGCCGATTACCTGAAGGCGAATTACGACAACCCGCGCAACCGGTTGGACGACTTGGAGCAATTGGCCAACTACGCCCAGCAGTTCAGCCACACGAGTGATTTCCTGACCCAACTGGCCCTCCAAACCAATCTCGAAGCGGATGAGACCTCGAATCAGCAGGAGTTGGACGACGAAGAAAAACTCCGACTATCGACCATTCATCAAGCCAAGGGATTGGAGTTTGGCACCGTCTTTGTGATCATGCTCTGCGACGGGATGTTTCCCAATGCGCGTTCGTTGAATTCGCCCGACGCCGAGGAGGAAGAGCGCCGACTTTTCTATGTGGCTGTGACCCGGGCGAAGAACGAACTCTACCTCTGTTATCCGCTGTTACGTTTCATGCAGGGCGGGGGAAACACCTTGCAGCAGGCGTCGCGGTTTCTTGGCGAGTTGCCGCGCGAATTGGTAGAGGAGTGGAGCCTGCGGCCGCAATTGAGCAGCATGAGTTACTCGGCCGGCACCGAAACGAATGAGGTTCCGTTTTAATCGGCGCGGGTTCGCTTCTTGGAGAAATGAGCCCGCAGCTTCAGGAAGGGTTGTTCAATGGCGTGATAAGAGATGACGCCCGCCAAAACGGAGAGCAACAGGTCGACCGGGAACTGACGGATGAAGCCCCACGAGGGGTTTTTTTCCACCAATAACAACTGCTGCCAGAGGTAGATCGAATACGAGTATTTTCCCAGCCAGCGAAGGGGTTGGGCTTGGCAAGCCCGACCCAAGAGCGAAGCCGGAAATTTCACCAAGTGCGCCAGGATAAGCACGGTCAGGATCAGTGCCACGGTCAGGTAGTTTAACGCTCCACCCGGCAGGGACTTGCCCCAAGCGGTCCAAAAAATAAGCGCCCCTAGCATCGCTACGGGCGAGAGCGGTCCAAGCCACCCTGGCCCGGGGCTAAACGGTGCTTTTTGAAGGTGGCGTGCCCACGCCAGGAGACTGCCGCCCATCAAGGCATCGAAGCGGAAATCGCTCCGGAGATAGAGCACATGGCTGTCGGCGCTGTATAAGCCACCGAGGACCGCGAAGGTGCGCCACCCAACGACGAGGAGGAGCATCGACCACCCAATGCGCTCGATGGTTGAAAAACTGCACCGGACAAAAAATAGCGGCCAAAACAGGTAGAATTGTTGCTCAATCGAAAGGGACCAAATGTGGGCGAGGAGTTGGTCGCGGCCGACAAAATTGCGGATGAACAAAGCGGATTCCGCCAAGTCCAGCCAGCGGGTGCCTACCACCCAGCCGGCGAGCTTCAACAGGGCGACCACACCGAGAAACGCGAAGAATGCCGGCCAGATTCGAAACGCCCTCCGAAGATAAAATGAAGATAGAGAGACTGTTCCGCGGGTTGATTTTTCGGCTATCAGGAGTCCGGTAATCAAAAAGCCACTCAGCGCAAAAAACAGCAGCACGCCCAAGCCGCCCAAGTGGTCCCAAGGGCCCGATAGCCCCAAAGAGTGTCGCAACGTATGCTCGATCAGGACGAGCAGGACGGCCAGTCCGCGGAAGCCATCCAGTTGGGGGAAGACAGGAAACCCCACCGACTGGCCCACCGTGCCAGCGCGGGGCGGTTGCGGAGAGGGTGGGGTTCCATCGGTGGCCATTTTCAACCGAGGATTCTCGCCACATGCAGGCGGTGGCAACCAGTAAGGCGAGGGGTGTTTTTCGCGATGGTTGAAGAATGCTTCCCGCCTCGACAGGATTGCTGACTTGTGACGTCGATGCCTGACCTCCCCAAAGCAGCTTGTTGCCCGCCGATTCTGGCGCTCGCGCCCATGCAGGACGTGACCGACTTGGAGTTTTGGCGGTTGCTCGCGCAACGCGGTGGGCCCGATGTCTACTGGACGGAATACTTCCGGGTTCACGCCACTTGGCGGCCGGAGAAATGGATCCTGCGGAGCTTGGTCGAAAATGATACTGGCAAGCCCGCGATCGCCCAACTGATGGGGAATGACATTCCGGCGCTAGTCCGGGCGGCCAAGGAATTGCAGCACTATCCCATTGCGGGCATCGACCTGAATCTGGGCTGTCCGGCGCCGGTGGTTTACCGCAAGTGCGCCGGTGGCGGTTTACTCCGCGAACCGAAGCGGGTGGATTCAATCCTCGGAGCCTTGCGTGGGGCTGTGACGGCCCCAGGGGTGAAGTTTAGCGTCAAGACCCGCCTCGGTTTTGATGATTCGGCGGTGTTTGAAGAGTTGTTGCCGATCTTTGCCCGGCATTCGCTCGATTTACTGACCGTCCATGGTCGCACCGTAGCCGAGATGTATCGCAGTGAGGTGCATTACGAGTTCATCCAGCGGGCCGTCGAGGTGATGCCTTGCCCTGTCTTGGCCAATGGCAACGTGTTCTCGCCACAGCGGGCGGCCGACGTTTTGGCGTGGACGGGCGCCAAGGGGTTGATGATCGGCCGCGGTTGCATCCGCAATCCGTGGTTGTTTGAACAGATTCGCAGCCACCTTCGTGGGGAAATTCCCCGGTTGCCGAGTGGCCGCGAGGTGTTGGCCTACATTGAGGAACTCTGGGCCGGCACGGAGCCGCCGGAATCCAAAGAGCGACTCCAAGTGGAGCAAATGAAGCGTTATCTTAATTTCATCGGGCAGGGTGTGGGCACAACCCCTCAGTTCTGTGCGGAGTTTCTACATCATATTCGCCGGGCAACGACGCGGGCTGAGTTCTTCGGCATTTGCCGCTCCGCGCTAGACCACGACCAGCTTTTGCCATTGGTTCCGTCCGCGTAGGTGAGGGATTGGGGCAGCCATCTTTTCGCCATGCGTGAGCTTGAATGGAGTTGAGGCTGTATCTATTGATTTGGCCAACACTATGCAAAGGGCGTTCTGTTTGGCCGAAGATCGAGAGGGAGCTGATCCAGGGATCAGAATTGGGATCGCTTCGCTGGCGAAACACTGTCCTCAAGTTCCCGTTTTTCTTTTCCGCCCCAATGCTTCCCCGGACTTGCGAAGCTGGCTGGCTCAATTCCCTCAATGTGAAATCGTCACGCAACCGTTGTCCGGTGCATGGGGGTGGAATTGTAAACCCCAGGCTTTGTTGCAGGTGCTCGACCGAGAGTTTGAGGAGGTGTTCTGGTTGGATTCCGATATGCTGGTTTCGCGGTCACCGGTGAGGCTGCTCGACTCACTTTCGCGGGATACAGTGGGGGTGGCCGAGGAAATTGCCACCGCTCCCAAATACTCCAGCGACCTAAAAACCAAGGGGTGGGGGTTGCCGGTCGGGCGAGTGCTGACGCTGCATTACAGTTCCGCGTTGGTGCGGGTTACAAACCAGCATCGGCGGTTGTTGGAACGGTGGCTGGAATTATTGGCGGACCCAAGATATCTAGAATGTAAGCCAAATGAACACGGCCTGAGGCCTCCGCATTTGGATACCGATCAAGAGCTTTTAACCGCACTGCTTGGTTCTGAAGAATTTGCTCACCTGCCGGTCTTTGTCTTTCGTAACGGAACAAGCTTGGTGCATGGCGGCGGCGCACTTGCCCATTCGCTGACAGCGAGGCTTCGAGGGCTTCTGAGGTGGAAACCATTTTTCATTCACGCCCCTGGAACCAAGCCGTGGGTTATTTTGCCCCCGAATGCGCAGCACCAAGAAAAATTTTGGGAGTTGCGACGCCTGCTTCAGGAGATTTCCCCCTACGTTGCGGAAGCCAAACAATACGCGGACACAATCGATATGCCGGCGCCTTGGCTTGAATGGCGCACCTGCAAAGGGCGATGCTTGAACGCAATTTCACTCGGGCATCCTTCGATTCGAGGACTGCCCATCACGCTCGCAGCGAGCGGAATTCGGGCAATTCGCGCAATAAAAGCTCCAAGAAAGAAGTAAAGACGCTGCGTTAGTCCAGTTGGCTGCTTGAAAAGGGGGCGTCATGGGCCCCCGTCAATAGTCGTTCAAACGAAGGCGAAGCTGGTCGCCCAGCAGCACTGCCTTGGCGCGGCCGAGACGCCACTGGGAGACGTTTAGTTTTGAAGGTTTTTCACTTCCGGCTCGGCTCAAGCAGGCGTTCACTCCCCGTGTCGCATGGATCCGCTGCTTAAGTTGCTCACCTCGAATGCTTCCCTCGCGCCGGCCGACATGGCCGCGATGCTGGGAATCTCTGAAACGGAAGTCCGAAACCGCCTGCGCGAACTCACCGCGGAACAGGTAATTTTGGGTTATCGGGCCGTCCTCAATGAAGAAAAGCTCGGGCGCGAACTGGTTCGGGCGGTCATTGAGGTGAAGATCACGCCGGAGCGGGGGGGCGGCTTCGACAAACTGGCCGAGCGCATTGCCAAGTATGCTGAGGTGCGTTCCTGCCATTTGATGTCCGGGGGCTACGATCTGCTGGTCGAGGTGGAGGGGAGTAATTTGCGCGAGGTGGCCACCTTTGTGTCCGAAAAACTCAGCACCATTCAGGGCGTGCTGTCGACGGCGACCCATTTTGTTCTGCGAGCCTATAAGGAACAGGGCGTCCTCATGAAGCACGAGGGGGCCGAAGACCGCCTACCAGTAACCCCCTGAGGCGCGCTTGACGCCCAGAGCGCGCGCGCCGAATTTTCCCACTAGCGATGCCTCTTCCCGGTTGCAAATTGTCCTACCTCGTCGAACCGCCGACGGCGTTCGTTAAGATCGTTGGCCGAGCCGCGGTGGAGGGGGCGCGCGATTTCAGGGCGTTGGTGGAGCGCTTGCACGCGGGGGGCATGCAGCGGTTCTGTTTGGATCTTTCGGAATGCCTGTTGATGGACAGCACGTTCTCCGGGGTGCTGGCGGGTTTGGCGACGCGCCTCGGCGATAAGGGGCCGGGCGGTTGTTCCCGGTTCGTGTTGGTGAACCCCAATGACCGGGTGCGGGACCTATTGGATAGTCTTGGAGTGTTACCATTGGTGACGGTCATTGCGGGGCCCCATGTGCCCACCGGGGGGCAGATTGAAGTTACCGTCGGCGGCAGTTCCAAAGAACAGGTGGCTGAATGTTGTTTGGAAGCCCATCGGCTGTTGATGGTTTTGAATCCCCAGAACATCCCCAAATTCCGAGAATTGACCCAGACCTTGGAGGGGCAACTTCAGGCGCCCCCCCCACCGTGAGCGCGCCCGTCCCGATCGCTTGGATTTCCTGTGTCGGTGAAAAGGGCGGGGCGGAAACGCTCATGCTGGAGTGTCTGCGCGCGTTGGATCGCAACCAATTTGCGCCGCATGTCATTCAGCTTCGCCCGGGGCCACTGGAGCAGGATTTGCTCGCGCTGGCGGTGCCCACGTTTGTGCTGCGGGAGCATCGGATGCGCAATTTGCCCGGAGTTATGGGCGCCGTCCGGTCCATTTGCCGCCTCATCAATGACCACGGACTGCAGTTGCTGCATTGCAACGCGTTTCGAGCCCATGCCTACGGGAGCTTGGCTCGGCGTTTCACCGGGGTGCCCAGTTTGGTCACCGTCCACAGCCCAGAGGAGCCGAGTTGGTTTAACCGCTTGCTGCTGGCGTTGCCGACGGATGCGGTCATCGCCAATTGCACGGCTACAGCCGATGCATTTGTCCCGTATGGCTGGCAATGTGAAGTCGTCTGGCCCGGAGTGAACGAGGCCCAGTTGGGGCGGCATGCGCTGCGGTCCACCTTGGCGTTCCGGTATGGCATTCCGGAACATCGCCCCTGGGTCACCATGTGTGCCCGGATTCAAAGGCATAAGGGGCAGCAGCATTTCCTCCGGGCGATTGCTGCGGCTGCGCGCCACGCCGACGTGCAGGGCGTGCTGGTCGGGGCGCCGCTCTTCGGTCTGGATGAGGATTATCTCGTGGAGCTGAAGGCCTTGGCTCGCAGCTTGGGGATTGCTGACCGGGTGACTTTTACGGGCTTTGTGCCTGATGCCGACGCCGCGGGTTTCTTGGCGGCGACCACCGTGTTGCTGCACACCGCCTTGCGGGAAGATTTTGGATTGTCACTGGCGGAGGCCAACGTCTTGGGGGTTCCTGCAGTCGCCTTCGCCACTGTGGGGCCGGCCGTGATCATCCGTCCGGGCGAAACGGGCTGGCTGGCTCCGGTGGCTGACCAAGCGGCACTCGACGCCGCCTTGATTGAGGCGCTGTCCGAGCCGGAGCGGCTTATTCAGTTCGGCCGGGCGGCGCAGGAACGAATCCGCGCTAATTTTTCCATCACCCGGCATGTCCAGCAGACCGAAGCTATCTACCGGCGGTTACTGCGGCTCCCGGCGCCGAGCGGGACGGACGCGGGACGATAAGGTTCGGAGGTTTCGGTTGCACAGGCATTCCGGCCCCAACAGGTTAGCAGGGTGAATTTGGCCCGAGCGGCGACTACGAAACCAGCCTTCCCCAAGCCCATGGGCCAAACCGGCCTCCAAACCGGCGGGTTTTATCCCCCCTGGGTCTTTGCCTTGACCGCCAAGGTCGGGTTGGGCGCCCGCCTGAATGCGCTTTTCGGTCATTCCACCGGGGCCAACTGGATCTTCATGGCGACCTTGGTGATCGGGTTCATTCACGGTTGGCTCAAATATTGGAAGACGGGCGTCGTCACGACTTTTGCCTTTGACGTGCCGCTCACCGCAGCGTTGGCACTGGCCCTCTTGAAACAGGGTTCGACCGGGCCTTGGTTTCCGCAGCAGGACATTATCTCCGACCGGCTCAAGGTGGTGTGCGGCATTGCGATTGCCTACGCGATTATTCCGCTCGGGGTTCCCTTGCTGGCCGCCTTGGCGTCTTTTCGGGCTTGGGTCGTAGTGCCGTTGATCTACCTGCTCGGCTACCACACGATCCGCAGCATTCGCCAACTGCAAATCGTGTTTGCGCTCATCTTGGTGATGTCGGTTGGCGTGGCCGTGTATGGCGTGCGCCAAACCCCGGAAGAAATTCGGCAAATGATGGCGGCCAGTCCCGAAATGGCGATGCGCTTGGGCGGCAGCTTCTTCGGTTCTGAAAGTGGGGATGGCGTTCGAAAATTTTCCACGTTTGTCAGTGCCGCCGCCTTTGGTGGCACCATGGCCACTGGGGGAATTTTCGCGTTTGGGTTTCTCACCGAACCTGGACTGAAAATCTGGAAGCGACTCCTCTACGCCGCGGTGCTGGGGCTTTGCGCCTATGGCATCCAGCTCAGCGGTGCGCGCACGGCGATTGCCATGCTGGCGACGGGAATGGTTCTGACCGCGTGGGGCCGGGGTAAGCTGTTCAGTCACGCGCTCGTGCCCGGGGTTGCTTTGGCGATCATTGTCAGCATGGGGGCACTGCTGGATCCGATCATGGCCGAGCGTTTTTCAGACCTGCTGGACCCCGCCCAGATTTGGGGGCGCATCTGGATCGTGGTCTCGCCGAGTGCGAGTATTTTTCTCGATTACCCGCTGGGCGGCGGGTTGGGGCGGTCGGGCCATGGGGTGCCGTGGATTTTTAGAAACATTCTGCCGTATTGGGAAATCCGGGGCACGGACGGCGATTTAGGCCGCATCGTGGCTGACTTCGGGATTGTCGGGGTGATCGCCTTTTGGGCTTTGCTTTACACCGCCACCAAAAACGCCGGCCAGTGGATGACGCGTTTCCGCAACACCGCGCTCCACACGATGGTCCTCTGCGCTGGGGCAAATTTCACCGTGGCCGTGCTCACCGTCGTTACCGGATCGCCGTTTCTCGGAATCCCCACTGGCGCCATTTCTTGGTTCATGCTCGGGGCCGTTTCCCGGTTGGTTAAATTGCACGATGACCTCCAGAAACAGGCGCCCCAAGCCGTCTGGGCGGATCCGCGCTTGGTGCCGTTCGGAGCAGTTGCGCCTGCCGTGGCCTTGGGGCCTGAGGTGGGGGCCGAGGGGCAGTTGGCACCCGTCGTGGTCTCTCCGCCCCGCCGCCGCTTCCTTTACGCCAAGGCGTCCGAATCGGGGCCGGCACCGGTGGCTGTTGGGCGGACCCAACCCCTAAAAAAAGCCCGGGTGCGGCGGCTTTTCGGCAACCAACCGGACTGAGCTGAATGGTTTTCGATCGTTTCACCCACGGGAATCCGATCTCACCCTAGCCCGATGTCTTCCATCCCTCCCAGCGTTGGCACCATTCCGCGGCCGCGGCTCGCCTTCGTGATTCACGATTACGATCCCAACTTGGGCCAAGGCCGCTACTGCGTCGAATTGGCCAAGCGGCTCCACCCGCACTACGCCATCGACATCCATGCGGCCACCTTCCGGTCGCCGCTGCTGCCGAACATGCGCTTCCTCCGCGTTCCCGCTTGGCGCCGTGGGGCCTTGAGCACCGTGTTCACGTTTATCGCCGGCGCCCAACGCTCGCTGCGCCAAAACCCCGCGGATATAGTCCATGCGCAAGGCCTCAGTTCGTGGTCGGCGGACATCATCACTGGCCACATGTGCGTTGCCGCTAGGACTCGAAAACTACCCGCGCCAGGCTGGCGGGCGGGCCTGTTCACCCGCTTGGTCACCCCGTTTGAAAGGGGTTTCTACCGCCAGCAACGGGCCCGCCATTTGATTGCCATTTCCCGCGTGCTCCAAGCGGAGGTCGCGGAGGACTATGGGTGGGTGCGCCCGGTGTCGGTCATTTACCACGGGACTGATTGCGAAAAATTCCGGCCCGCGGCCGATGCGGGCGAACGCAATCGGTTACGAGCCCGGTTTCGCCTTTCGCCCACGGCGTGGACTTGGATCTTCATGGGCGAAGCCGTCAAAGGGTTGCGGGAATGCATTGCGGCACTCCCCAGTTTTCCCGCGGCCCGCTTGCTCGTGGTTTCCCGCTCCCGCTTGGACTCCTTCCAAGCTCAAGCCCGGGAGTTGGGCGTGTTCGACCGCATCC
The DNA here is from genome assembly GCA_903821635.1 of uncultured Verrucomicrobiota bacterium. GTDB lineage: Bacteria > Verrucomicrobiota > Verrucomicrobiia > Limisphaerales > UBA9464 > CAIWAH01. Next base: position 13,951 of record CAIJLV010000221.1, read on the forward strand.
ATTTTCACGGCTTCGATCCGCAGCCCGAAGAAGCCTTCCGGGCGGCTGATGTGTTCGTTTACCCCAACGAGTATGACCCGTTCGGCATGGTCGTGACCGAAGCCATGGCGTCGGGACTACCCTGCGTGGTCGGGAAACGGATCGGCGCCGCGGAACTGATCGCGGATGGCGACGATGGGTTCCTGTGCGATCCACGGGTGCCCGCCACAGTTGTCGGTGCCCTGCAAACGCTGGCGGCCACGCCCTCGCTCGCCGGCCGGATCGGCGCGGCGGCTCGGGCCAAGATTCAGCCCTTTTCCTGGGATGCGTGCGCGACGGCGACCGCCCAAGTCTATGACCGTGTCTGGCGGGAAAAATTGGCAACCCAAGCAGCGTGAAACCCTTTCCTAGCGTCACCTTTCTCGTTCACGGCGGGCCGAACAGCATCGAGGCCGTTCGCGCCCGGGGCTTGGCCCGGCAATTACCCCGGGAAACCACCCGCTTCTGCTTCCGCGAAGGGAGCCGCACGATGACAGCGGCGGCGTGGCGGCGGGAGCTCAACTCGCACTCTCCGGATTTGCTCTACGTGCTGAACACCGCCTTGCCGGGGGCGATCTTGACGCCGTTGTGGTCCCTGATGCGGGGGCAGCGCTACCTTCTGGATACGGGCGACGCCGTCTTTGAAATGGCGCGTCAATCGGGCATTGGCGCCGGGCTAAAGCTGCCGTGGCTCTGGTTTTTTGAACGGCTCGCCCATCGTCGGGCCACCGCGGTGATTGTGCGTGGCACCCGGCACCGCGAATTGTTGCTGAGCCGGGGGCTCCGGCGGGTCGAGGTGATCCGCGACAGCTTTGCGGAACAAACCGGGGCCACGACGGAAGCGGTCGCGGGGTTGCGCCGCCATTTGGGACTGGTGGATCGCTTCGTCGTCGGGGTGATGGGTTCCACTGTGTGGAGCCCGCGGCTGAAGTTTTGTTATGGCTGGGATTTGCTGGAGGCGTTGACCCGGTTGCGCGACCTGCCGGTCACCGGCCTACTCATCGGCGATGGCGATGGACTTCCTTGGCTCCGTCAGCGGGCGATTGAGCTGGGGGTGGCTGACCGGGTGGTTTTCACCGGTCGCATCCCGTATGCCGACGTTCCCACCCACCTCCGCCTGATGGATGTGGCGATGTCTACGCAGACCAACAACCTGCCGGGGCAGGTTCGCACCACGGGCAAATTGCCCGAATACATGGCGGCGGAACGCTTCATTCTCGCCAGCCGCGTGGGGGAAGCGGCGCTGGTGCTGCCCGAACTCATGCTGCTCGATTACAACGGGGAAGCCGATCTGAGTTACCCGGCCCGGGTGGCGGAACGGGTGCGACTCGTCTGCGAACACCGGGAGTTGTTGGAAGTGCGGCGATCCCTTCCCGGGCTGGCAAAACAGCTTTGTGACTACGATGGCTTGAGTCGCAAATTCGCCGACTTGGTTCGGGAATTGGGCTAGCCCCAAGCTCACCGTTTTCAGCCCGGCACCAGTTCCTTGATCCGGCGCTGTAGCAGGGGAATGGAGGCGGCAAACACCGCTTCCAAGTCCCGCACAAGCTCCCGCTGGCCTTCGGTTTGCCCGGCCGCGGCGGCCTTCTCCAAGGCGGCCGACAGGGCACCCGTGCGGTTAAGCCCGAAGAGCATCGAAGTGCCCTTCAGGGAATGAGCCAAGCGGCGGAGCGTTACTTGATCGGGGCCTTCGGCGAGGTCGACCATTTCCTTCAACCGCAGGGGCGTGTCCGACAGATAGGCTTCGATCAGCTCTTGGACGGAATCTGGCCCTAGTTCGGCGGCCAAGTTGGCGGTGATCTCCCGCAGTTCGTATTCACTGTCGGCGTCTACGACGGGGGCGGCGTCCGGGGGCGGCGGCGGGTTGGGATTGGCTTGTTCTAGGGCGGCCCGTAAGACCTCGGCTTTGACGGGTTTGGTCATGTAATCGTCCATCCCAGCGGCCAGACATTTTCCGCGATCATCGCTCATCGCCGCGGCGGTGACGGCGATGATGCGGGGGCGCGGCCGGCTGGGATTGTTGGTGCACAGGGCTCGGATTTCACCGGTGGCGGCATAGCCGTCCAGTTCAGGCATGTGACAATCCATCAGGATCACGTCGTAGGGCCGTTCCTTGATGGCCTCGACGGCTTCTCGACCGTTGATCACGACATCGGCGTGGTAGCCGAGTCGGTTAAGCATAAGGACGGCGAGGCGGCGATTCACCTCGTTATCTTCGGCGATCAGGATGCGGAGCGGCGAAAAGTGGGGTGGAGCCATAAAGTTCAGGGTCGAAGGCGAAGCCGAGCTTGGACCGACCCCTTGCCAAAGCAAGCCGGGGTGAGGTGGCCCCCGACGCGACACCGCTGGGTGGGGAGCCGGCTCGCCCGGCGACGAGTGCGTTGCCGCCGCGGCGCACTCCGTGAGGCGGGCGGGCTGAACCCGGCCAAAACCCAAGCGACGGCGACATACCCGATCATCCAATCCGCCGTGCGGGGCAGGGGACGAATCTCGAGCGCAAAGTGATCGGTGGGTTGGCCCACTCGGCCGGGCCGGAGTTCGACGAAACAGGTCCGTCCTTGGGCGATCCAAGCCTGAACCCGATCCAGTTCCGCCACGGAGACGCCCAGTTGCCCCAGAAGGCGGAACAGGGATTGCCCGAGGTATTCGGTCGCAGTCCCGCGAACAAGTTGCTGAAACAGCGGACTCACTCGGCGGATTTGGAGGTTTTTGTCCAAGGCTAGCCACGGGGCGGAAGGGGCTGGTTCGGTGGGAAATGGGCCCATCGCTGGCGAAGATTCCTCGCCGGAGGCGTCGTTTGGCGGCACTGGGTTCATGTGGCGTTTGCTCCTACCCGGAGAGGGGCTGAGAAACTGGAGCGGCGTCGCAGCCGAGTTGGCTTGCCCCACAAGGCCGTGCCCAATGCTTCGGTTCGCCGCAACGAAACATCGGCGCGAGGGCTGAAAGCTTTACCGGCAAACCTTCGCCTCCGCTCTTCCCTGATTTCACGCGCCGATTTCAGTCGCCAGTCACCGCTTGAATCAAGGCACGCAATTGTGCGCGGGTATGCTCGCTGGAAAGGCCAAAGCGAAAAGCGCCACCGGAGGGCAGGCCTGGGTAGTCCAAGAACGACGGAAATATGTCGGCCTTTAATAGGCGTTCAGTGAGCTGCTTCCGGTCCAGATCATCGCGCGGCACGACCCGGCAGATCGGTCCCGGCGTGATGCGCTCCAGTCGGCCGGCAGCCCAGAGCGTCTGCTTCACCTGGGCGACGTGGGCGTGCAGTCGGCGCAGCGGGCCGGGGTGGGTGCGGAGCCGGGCCAGTGCGGCTTTGGCCGCCGCCACCAGCGGCAGGGGCGGGGGCGTGCTGCCCGTGAACAGAGGGCTGCTGGTCGTGACGCGCTGAATTAAGTTTCGATCACCGAGGATGACTCCGCCAAAGGCTCCCAAGGCCTTGCTTAGGGTGCCCGTGTGCAGGACTTGCCGGTGATCGATGCCGGCAAGTTCTAGGGAACCGCGTCCCGTCCGCCCCACCGTTCCCAGCCCATGGCAATCGTCCACGAGGAGCCAGGTCTCGGGCCGCAATCCCGCGCGCAGCGCTGCCAAGGGAGCGGCTGCCCCGTCGGTGGCGCCGATCCCGTCGGTGAGGACGAGGCAACGGGCTTGGGCGGGCAGCTTGGCTTGAAGGCGCACGGCCTCGGCGGTGTCGCCCGCCCGGAACTGGAGTCGCTGGGCGGCAAAGAACGTGGCGGCGTCGTGTAAGCTGGGATGCGCCCCCGCATCAATCAGCAGGTGGGTAAAGTCGTGAGCCAAAGCCTGTGCTACGACGAGGTTGGCGGCGTAACCCGTGCTGACCAAACGGGCGGCTTCGGCGCCGCAGAAGTCTGCTAATTCCCCTTCGAATTGTTCGTAGAGCGGGTGATTGCCGGTCGTGCGGCGCGAAGCGGCCACGCCGAGGCCGAACTGCTGGGCGGCCCGAATCGCGGCGGCGAGCACCTGGGGATGGACGCTGAAACGGAAATAGTCGCAGCCCCCGAAGTAGGTGAGCCGCCGGCGGCCGAGCCAGACTTCGGTGCGGGAAGCGACCCGCAACGGCGGGGGCAGGAGGGGGACGCAGCGCGGTGGGGGGGAGCTGGGGCCCGGCAGCGCGGGGCGCGGGAGCGGGCTCGTGGGAGCCGTTCGCCGGGGGCTACGAATGCGGGGGGGCTGGGGCATGCGGGCTTTCCGTCGTCGTTGGGCGGGACAAACTCGGTTCGAGCGCCTCCGGGTCGAGCTTGGTCAAATTGAACTCCTTCGCCAGTTCGTCGACGAACGTGGCGATCAGCCGTAAGAGGTCGCGTTTGGCACCGTTGAGTAACCAGCCGAGCAGCGGGAGAAACAGCAGCAGGGACCACACGGACCAGCGCAGCGACGCCGCTTGGCCGGTGGCGTTGTTGCCGACGAAGCCGATGACAACCAGCAGCGTGCCGGCCACCGACCAAAAGAGGGCGCGGGCGAAAAAACTCCAGCGGGCCACCAAGCGGCAGCGGATGATTTCGCGGCCGCCCCGATGGTATTCCGCGACGGTGGTTAGCTCTAGGCTCGCCCAGCGCGGGCCGTAGATTTCGACATCGTGGGGGCTCCAGCCAGCGTCGGGTTTGTTGGGCCAGCCGCGTTGGTCGAGACGTTCGAGCAGGCGCGCCAAAAACGTCATGCGATCCAAGCCTTTTTCGCTCCAGTAAAGCAACTGACCCAAGCGTGCCTCGCACCCCTCAAGGCTGAGCGAGTCGAGGTTTTCTCGCGTCGCGAGTGAACTCTTTTGGCCGCGCAGATGGCCGCGGTAGCGCGCCCAACCGCGGACGATCGGTTGCAGAAAAAACAGGAGGGCGATGAGCGGGCGCGACCACAGGCGGTATTTGTGGCGCGGGAGCTCGGCTTGCCACGCGGCGAGGGCGCACAAGGTCAGCGAAAAGCCGAGGCTGCTGAGCCCGAACGCCGTCAAGTTGGGCACGACGGCGCCCAGCACCAGCAATGGTAGGGTGACCAGCACATGGTATTCGGGGCTCGTCACGACGACTAGCAGGAGGCTGGGTTGGGCGGCGTAAATGCTCTGGAAAAAAGCGGTGCCAAACAGTCCGTGATAAATGATCGAACGGCTCAACTCGACGCCGTATTTCGCCGGCGAATAGATGCGGCCGTGCCAGATTGAGCCGCCGAAACGGTTGAAGTTTTCCGGGTGCCGCCGCTCCAGCAGGGCTTCGGCGTCACCGTAGCCCGCCTGTTGTTTCAGGTAGGCTTTGATGGTGTTGCGGCGGTAATGCCAGACAAAGCCCGCCGGGCTGAAGCCGAGCCGGTAACCGCGTTGCTGGAGCCGCCAGCATACGTCCACATCGTCGCCCGCTTTCCAGTAGAGCGGGTCAAAGCCGCCGATGTGGGCGAGCGCCCATTTGTAGAACGCCATGTTGCAGCCGGGAATGTGTTCGGCGAGCCGGTCCGTGAGCATCACGTGCGCGGGGCCGCCGGGCGAAACCATGACGCACGCCGCCGTCGGCGAATCGTCGGGCGGCAGGAAATTGTGACCGCCGATGCCCGCGAAACGGGAATTTAGCAGGTCGCCGACCAAGTAATAGAGCCAGTCCTCGTCGGCCCGGCAGTCGGAGTCGGTAAAGGCGATGATCTCGCCCGTGGCGGCCGCGATGCCGGTGTTGCGTGCTACGCCGAGTCCGCGGTTGGTCTCCTGCTTGAGGTAGCGCACCTCCGGGAAGAGGGCGGCGAGGGCCGCGCTGTCATCCGTCGAGCCGTCGTCCACCAGGATGACCTCGTAGTCGGGATAGTTCAGCCGCACCAACGACTGGAGGCACGTCTTCAGGGTCGGAGCCCCATTATAGCTGGCGACGACGACGGAGACGCGCGGGCTTTGCGAGAGCGGGAAGTGGGGGGCGACCTGAAACTGCTCCCGCACCCGGGCGAAGGCCGGCTTGGGGTGGCGGTCCCGGGTGACGAGGCCGAAGGTCCAGTCGGTGATTGCCCGACCATCGTTAAACCAGTCGTCGGTAAACGAGAAGATGACCGTGCCCGCGCACCCGGCCCGGAACGCCGTCTCGATTTGCCAACTCAGCGTTTCCGCCTGCTGCCGTTCGGTTTCCCGCAGGGAATCGAGCCCGAATTCACCGAGCATCAGCGGCTTGGTGTCCGCGAGCATCTGCAGTCGGGCGAGGTAGTTTTCAAAGGGCCGATGGTGGTGGAGGTAAATGTTCCAGCACCAGAAGTCCACTGTCTTGGAGCGCAGAAACTCCGTCGGCGGAAAATTACCAAACGTGCAGAGCAGGTCGCGATCAATCGCCTTCACCTCGGCCACCAGTTCGTCGAGAAACTCACCTACGGACTCCGCCCCGCTCCAGCGCACGATGTCGGCTGGAATCTCATTCACGACGGACAGGGCGAACACCGCTGGCTCTCCGGAACAGCGGCGTGCCGCCGCCCGAACGGCCGCCCGGGCGGCCTCGCGCTGGGCGGCGGAATCGAGGAAACACTGGTGTTTGCCCCACGGGATGTCGACGAGGGCCTTCACTCCCCGCCGGTGCAGGGCGCTGAGAAACCACTGGGGGGGCACGAAATAGAGCCGAACCAGATTGGCTCCAAGCTCCGCGATCAGATCCAGGTCCCGCTCGACCTGAGCGGGTTCTGGAAAAGGTTCGCCGGCGGCGTTGGGGGCAAAGGGCCCGTAAGTGACGCCCTTGGGGCAAAACTTCTCGGTGCCCAAACGGAAGAACTTGCCGTCCACCGTCACGCGCAAGCGGGACAGTTCAGCATTCTTACCAAATGAATCAGGAGCAGCCACCGGAGCAATCAGCGCCGGCGGAGTGCCGATGCTTGGGGCGGATTGAGCCGGGGGTTGCCCCGGATGGGAATCGGGAAATGCAGGCGCCCGGCGCCTGGGCATTGCCGCCGGCGCCGGCTCGGGAACGCTTGAACTGGCGGGCGAAGGCGTCACTGAGTGGGCAAGGATCACCGCAATTGCACGGCTGGAGCTTCGGATTTTCGGGCGAGCTGCGGGCGGCGAATCCGGCCGCGCGGTTGGCAAAAAAGAAGCCCGCCGGGTCTCCTTCCAGCGGGCCTCTACTCTCCTACACGGACATCACTGGCACTTACCAGCGGGCCCGCAAAGCAATTCGCGGCGCACAATGAACCGGGGGCGGCATAACCACGACCGGGGCCGGTAGATAAACCGGGGCCATCGGGGCTACCGGGGCGTAACCGATCACGTAGCCGGGCGGGACCACGCTGGGCGTGGGATAGACTGCCATCGGCGCGGGCGCATAGATGACTGGGGCGGGGGCATAGACGGCGACTGGGGCGGCGATATGCCCATGCCCATGCCCACGATAATATCCGCGGCCAGGCCCATATCCATGACCACCCCCGTGGCCGTGGCCAGACGAAACCCCGACACTGACGCCGCTGCCCCAATTTCCCACACTCCCGCCCCAGGACACATTCCCGGCGCGAGCGGCGGCGGTGGCGGACAACGCGATCAAAACTGCGGTAACAAGTTTTGTTTTCA
>CAIJLV010000222.1 GCA_903821635.1 uncultured Verrucomicrobiota bacterium
CTTGGTTATGTCGCTTCCAGCATCATTCAGCTCAGCGAGGACGAAGCTTACCAATGGCTCTGGGCCAAACATCCGGCGCTGTCCTACTACAGCAAACCGCCGCTCATCGCTTACACGCAGTGGCTTGGCACGCAGCTCTTTGGGAACACGCAGTTGGGGGTGCGCTTTTTCGCCCCGATGATTGCCGCGGCGCTGGGCGGACTGTTGCTGCGCTTCGTCGCCGGTCAACTTGGGGCCCGGGCGGCGTTCCTGTTCCTCGTTTGTGTCAGCGCGGTGCCGCTGCTGTCGGTCGGCAGTATCATCATGACGATTGATCCTTTGACGGTGTTGTTCTGGACTGGCGCGATGCTGGCTGGCTGGCGGGCTATTCAACTCGGCCGGAGACGGGACTGGCTGTTGGTTGGGGTCTGCTTCGCGGGCGGTTTCCTCAGTAAATACATCTCACCGCTCCAATGGCTGTCCTTCGCGCTTTTCTTCCTGCTGTGGCCCCCGGCGCGAGCCTGCCTCAAGACGTCCGGACCGTGGCTGGCAGTCGGGCTGAATTTGCTCGCCACGCTCCCGGTGCTCATTTGGAACCAGCAAAACGGCTGGATCACGGCGACCCACTTAAAAGAGCGGGGCGGGCTGGATGTGGCGTGGAAGCCCACGTTGAAGTTCTTCGGTGAATTTCTCGGCGCGGAATTTGGACTTTTAAATCCGCTGTTCTTTATCGCCCTCATCACCGCCCTCATCCGGTTTTGGCGGCACGACTGGAAGCTGCGGGAGGCCCAGCCAGAGTCGGTCGCGTTGCGCCTCTACCTGTTCTGCCACGGCGGCCTCGTGCTCGGCTTCTACCTGCTCTACACGTTCAAGTCGCGGGTGCATCCCAACTGGATCGCCACCAGCCTGGTGCCTCTGCTCTTGTTCACATTTTTCGTGGCCCACGACCGCTGGCGCGCCGGGCTGCTCTGGCCGCGGCGGATGCTGGTCACCGGGCTCGCACTCGGGTTGCCGCTGATTGTGCTGCTCCACGACACCAATCTGGTCGGCAAGGCCACGCAACGCGTGCTGCCCGCCAAGCTGGATCCGCTCATGCGGGTGCGCGGCTATGACGCGGCGGTCACCTTGGTCGCCACCCAGCGCGACCTCCTCGCTGCCGAAGGCAAACCGGTCTTTGTCCTTACCGATCACTACGGGCTTTGCGGCCAGTTGAATTTCTATTGGCCCGAAGCCCAGGCGCGGGTGACCACCGACCCGCTGGTCACGGTCCTGAGCGCGGAACGGCCGCAAAACCAAATCTGGTTCTGGCCGCACTTCCGCTACGACCATCGCCGCGGGCAAACGGCGCTCTACGTGCAAAATGCCAAACGCCCCTACCCCGCACCGGCCCGACTGCACGAGGAATTTGGCTCGGTGACGGACCTCGGTATTTTCGAGGTGCAATACCGCGGCCGCACGGCCCACCGCTACCAACTCTTCGCCTGCCGTGACAAACGCTGAGGCCCCCAGCGCCATCACCTTCCCTCTGCGCGACTACGATCTGGCCGCCACGCTGGGCGGCGGCCAAGCCTTTCGGTGGACGCCGGAAAACGGCGCTTGGACGGGCGTTGTCAGCGGGCGTTGGGTGCGCCTCAGAGCGACGGAGGGAAATTTGCACGCCGTAACGCTGGCACCTCCCGCCGATTGGCGGTGGCTCACGGAGCACCTTCGGTTGGACGAAAACTTGGCGGACATCCTCGGCACCTTTCCCGACGACGCCCCGCTGCGCAGCGCCATAGCCGCGTGTCGCGGACTGCGTTTGCTGCGGCAGGAACCGTGGGAATGTCTCGCCAGTTTTATTCTCAGTTCGACCAAGCAAGTGGGGCAGATCCAGCAATGTGTCCGGCTGCTCTGTGCCCGGTTTGGCAACCCCGTGCCGGCGCCCGAAGAGGTGGGCCCGCAATTTTCCTTTCCGGCCCCCGAACGGTTGGCCGCCGCCAGCGAAGCCGAGCTGCGCACGTGTAAACTGGGCTTCCGCGCCAAGTATTTGCGGGGCACGGCGCAGCGGGTAGTCGCCGGCGACTTGGACCTGCAAGCACTCTGGCCCCTCTCGACTGCCGCCGCCCGCGCGGCGTTGATGGCCTGCCCCGGAGTGGGGCGAAAGATCGCCGACTGTGCGCTGCTGTTTGCTTACGGCCGCCAAGCTGCGTTTCCGGTGGATGTCTGGGTGCTGCGAGCGCTGCGGCAACTTTACTTCCCGCGCCGGCAACCCAGTCCGGCCCGGCTACTCCATTTCACTGAGACTTACTTCGGGCCCAATGCCGGCTACGCGCAGCAATACCTCTTCCACTACATGCGGTCGCAGGTTGGGCGAAAGGGTTGAGGACAAGTTCAACATCGTGGCGCGCCGCTCCTATTCCTCCTCAGACGAGTTGTGCTCTTCCTGTTCCCCAGCCTGAATCCGGGTGCCCACGGTTTGCGGACTCAAGGCCAGCGCCCGCTGATTTAGCCCTCGTTCGCGGCGGCAGTTGAGCAATCCATTAGACGGCGGGCTTCCGCCTTACAGAGTGGACATCACAAACGTGCCGGCAACGGGCTGAGTGGGTGCGGTGTAGGCGGTGCCGGAAATGGTGCCGCCATTGGCATTCTCGAAGTTGAGCCGCAGAGTCATGGCCGGCAGGTTAGAATACTGAACCGGCCAAATCCGGCCGGAATAGGCGTCTTGAATCCAATCGTAATAGGTCAGCGTGCCCTGATTGGTGGCGGCGCCGCTGGTGTAGGTGTAAGTCCCGCCGTTGGCACCGTTGAATTGGATCGTAAGGGTGCCCAAGCCGCCATTGAACTGAATCGTCAACGTCCGGCCGGCGAGGCTCGGCGGCGCGAGGGTGGATTCTGCGTATTGCACTTGGGCAACGCGGAAGAACTCCGTGCGATTAGTCGCCGTGGTCGTCACGCCGTCGGCAATGGGGTGGTCCAGCGTGAAGCCGAGGCTTTTCGCCGTCCACGAGGTCAGGTTGGTGGAAGAAAAAAGGCGGGTTTCCACGCGCGGAGCCCGGCCAAAGAGCAGGTTGGCGTTGGGTCCTTCGACCTTCGCAGTGAAGGCGGGATTGCTCCACGCGGGCAACCCTTGAGCGCGCCAGTCAAAGGCTTGTGCCACCGTTCCCACCCGCCGAATCGAGACCGTCTCCACGACCACGTTGGTCCGGGGTTTGTCGCTGGTGGTGGCCACGCCATTGATGGCTAGCACCACGTCCAAGCCACCGACCACCCGGCCGAAGACGGTGTGCAAATCGTTGAGCCAAGGCGTCGCCGCTGCCGTGACGAAAAACTGCGCGCCATTTGAATCCGGGCCCGAGTTCGCCATGGAAAGCACCCCCGCCGCGTCATGCCGCGCCGTCGGGCTGAATTCGTCGGTGAAGGCGTAGCCCGGTCCGTCGGTCCCCTGCCCGTTGGGCGATCCCCCTTGGTTCATGAAACCCTTGATGACGCGGTGAAAGATGAGCCCGTCGTAAAAGGGAGTGGTGCGCACCAAGCCGGTGTTGAGGTCGAGCCAAGTTTGCTGGCCGGTGGCCAAGCCGATGAAATTGGCCACGGCTTTGGGCGCGACGGCATGGTCAAGCCGGCAGGTGAAACTGCCCATGCTCGTCTTGAAGTCGGCAAAGATGCCCTCGGTCTGAGCAACCGAATGCGGGGCACAACCAAGGAGCAGCCCGAACAGGCCAAGCAGGCGTTTCATTGGCGGAAAGCAGACACCTTTCAGGCGGCCGATTCAAGCTGGCGTCGGAGCCGGCCATTGGTCGCGCACAGGCCGAAGACGTGTTCGCCGGGCAACTGTTCCTTCCAGAATTCGCCGCCGGCACATTCGATGATCAAGGCGCCGGCCGCGACGTCCCACAGGCGAATGCCGCGCTCGATGTAGGCATCAAACCGACCCGAGGCAACGTAGGCCAAGGCGAGCGCAGCGGACCCCATGATGCGCAGCTTGCGCACACGATGAGTGAGTTCCCGGGCGTGCTGCTGGAACAGCTCCAAGCTCTCCACACTCTTGGCGAACCCCACGCACACCATGGCTTCGTCGAGCCGTTGTCGTGGGCTGACGTGGATGGCGCGACCATTGAGTTTGGCGGGTTGGTTGCGAATGGCGGAAAACAGTTCGCCCACAAACGGATCCAAAACGACGCCCACTACCGTCTGGTAGCCATCGGCATAATCGGCGGCTTGGGCGGTCGGCGCCCGGAGTTGCAAGGCGATGCTGACGGCCGCGTGCGGAATACCGTGGGCGAAGTTCACCGTGCCATCAATCGGGTCCACGACCCAGCGGGCGGGAGCTTGGCCGACGGCGGCGTCCTGCCCCTCTTCGCCGAGCACCGGAATTTCAGGAAATGCCTCCACCAAGATGCGGGTGATGACTTTCTGGCAGCGCACATCGAGCTCCAGCTTGATGTCGTGCGGGAGCGACTCATTGACCTTTTTGGGGCGGCTGAGGTTGGTTTTCATCAGGGTGCCTGCCGCTTGGGCTGCCGCCGTAGCCGCGGCTAGCCCGAGCCGTAATTCTCGCAAATTCATCGGGCCGAAGTATGGCGGTGAAGGGCCACCCAGTCCAAAGCCAAGCGTGCCCGGGGGGCCAGATTTCAATCACTGCCCGGGGGGAATCAGGGACCCGCCGGCAGTGCTGGGCTTTACCAGCCGAGCAGGCGACCGCCTTGGTAGGTGACGAAGGCCAAAATCCAAGCCAGCGCAGTCATGTAGGCGAACTGGAACAGCGGCCATTTCCAACCATTGGTCTCGCGTCGGACGACGGCGGTGGTGCTGACGCATTGCATCGCGAAGACGTAGAAGACCATGAGCGTGAGCCCGGTCAGCGTGGTGTAAACGGCCGATCCGTCGGCCCTTTTCTCGGCCTTCATGGTCTCAGCCAGGCTGGCGGTGCTTTCGTCCGAGTCGTCGAACTCACCCACGTTGTAAACGACCGACATCGTGCTGACGAAGACCTCGCGGGCCGCGAAGGAAGCGACGAGTCCGATACCGATTTTCCAATCAAAACCCAACGGCCGGATGGTGGGCTCGATGAGTTGACCAAGACGGCCGGCGAAGGAGTGCCGGAGCTGTTCGCCGGCAATTTGCTGATCCAATTCCCGAACAACCTTCTGTAGTCCCGCGGTCTCCGGCTGGGCCTCTTTGGCGGAACGAAGCTCATCCAACTTCGCCGACACATTGGTTACGCTTGGCATGGCTTGCAGCACCGCCTCGGCCTGGGTTTTTTCGAGGGCACCCGACTCGATCCGCGGATACGTCACCAGAAACCACAGCAGGATATTGATGCCGAGAATCACCGTCCCCGCACGGCGCAGGAAGAGCTTCGAGCGCTCCCACATATGCCGGAGGATCACCGTCGCGACCGGCCGTTTGTAGGGCGGCAGTTCAAGGATCAGCGGCGGCGGTTCGCCCTTGAGTAGTGTCTTCTTGAACAGCCACGCCATACCCAGCGCGCCGATGATGCCCAGCAGATACATCGCGAGCAGCGTCAGGCCCGGCAGGCCGACAAAACCCAGCAACTTGGTCTGCGGGATGCACGCCGCGATCAGCACCGTGTAAACCGGCAGGCGGGCCGAGCAGCTCATCAGCGGCGCCACGAGGATCGTCACCAAGCGGTCCTTGGGCGACTCGATGGTGCGCGTGGCCATGATGCCGGGAATCGCGCAGGCGAAGGACGAGAGCATGGGAATGAAGCTCTTGCCGTGCAGGCCCACGCGCGACATCAGGCGGTCCATGAGGAACGCCGCCCGGCTCATGTAGCCGGTATCTTCCAGCAGCGCGATGAAGAGAAACAGGAGGCAAATCTGCGGCAGGAAGACCACCACCGCGCCCACGCCCTTGATGACACCGTTGGCCAGCAGGTCCTGGAAGTCGCCCGGCCCGAGCGCTTCGCTTGCCCTCGACGCAACGGCCTCCACGAGGCTTTCGATCCAACCCATCGGCAGTTCCGCGAAGGTGAAGATGCTCTGGAACATCAGCGCCATGAGGCCGACAAAGATGGCCAGCCCCCAGATCCGGTGGGTCAGCACCCGGTCGAGCTTGTCCGAAAAACTCTCCGCCGCGACGAAGGTCTCGGTGGTGACGTGCTGCTGGATGGCGAAGACCCGCGCATAACGCGCCTCGATGGCCGCGCTGCGCCAGTCCACGCCGGCGGCTTCCAACCGGGCGCGGGCGCCGGTGACGGCGTCCTGAAGTTCGGCCGGATACAGCTCCCGGTGGGCGGCGAAGACCTTGTCGTCGCTCAACAGCAGCAACGCTTCCGAGGCTGCGAGTCGTTCGCGGTGCGGGAACAGCTTCCGCAATTGCTGGGCAACGGCCTGCGCCTCGCGGCCAAACAGCTCCGGCAGTTCGCTGAATTCGCGGGGAATCACCTGCTGCCGGCCTGACTTCGCGGCGAGCGCATTGATCGCCTGTCGCAATTCAGGCAGGCCTTCGCCGGCACTGGCCACCAGCGGGAGCACTGGAATGCCCAAGGCCTTGGACAGCGACTCGACGTCAATCGCGTGGCCGTTTTCCTCCGCGACATCCACCATGTTCAACGCGAGGAACGTCGGATAACCCAGCTCGATGACCTGCGTGGCGTAGTAGAGATTACGCTGGAGGTTCGAAGCATCCACCACGATGACAACGAGGCTCGGCTCCGGCACGTCCGGCAGGCGCCGGAACAGCACGTCGCGGGAGATCTGCTCGTCGAGCGACTGCGGGCTGAGGCTGTAGGTGCCCGGCAGGTCGAGGACCGTGACCGGACGATCCGCCGCCGCGCCCTGCATGGCGCCCTCCTTGCGTTCGACCGTGACGCCCGCGTAGTTGCCGACTTTGGCGCGCAGGCCCGTAAGGGCGTTGAAGAGCGTGGTCTTCCCGCAGTTCGGGTTGCCGGTGAGGACGGCGGTGAACTGCGGATTGCGGACTGCGGATTGCGAAGTGGAAACAGCCATCAGGAACCTTTCGCCGCTTCAGATTCGTCTGCGACCCAGATGTAGAGTGAAAGCTCAATCCCGATATTTGCCTCGGCAGCCAGTTTCACCAGCCGAGGAGGGAGGTAGTCGAACTGAACGGCCGCTTCTTTTTGGAGATAGTAGCCGAAATTCAAGATGAGGATCTCGACTCCCGGAAACACGGCCAAACGCTCCAGTTCAGCCATGTTGGAGAAAAGCCAATCGATCACATCCGGACACGCTTCCGCGATGCACCCGTCCGCCTGACTGACATCGACCTTGAGCCCGGAATCTTCCCGCGGTCCGCGGGACTTGTGCGGAACTTCTCCGCGGTGGAAGACCTGATAAGGCTTCAACGTGGTCTGCGCCACGAACGCCTCTACGTCAAAATCCTTACCGCTAGCTCTGAAAACGCACCCCGGCATAGCTCAGCCTTGGAGTTTCACCATCACCTGTTCCGCCTCGTGTTTCCGCAGCGACAGATTGTAGCAACGGATCTTGATCTCCACCGGATCGCCCATGGGCGCGAAACGGACCAGTTCCACCGGCGTGCCGACTAGGAGACCCATTTCGAGCAACCGGGCGCGATGTTCGACTGGCACCCGAATCTCGGTCACCACTGCCCGAGAGCCGGGCGTCAACGAGGAGAGCGGTTGGGTGGTGGGCATCGGAAATTGGAAAGTTGGAATCGTTACGCGGCCAAGCGCAGCGTGGTGACTTGTTGCACGAGAATGCTTTCGGCGAGCTTGGCGCTGAGCCCTAGGCGAGCGTTGCAGACCTGACAGAGGACGTTGTTCTGCAACGTCACGACCTTGACCCGCTGCTCCTCGCCGAAGCCCATTTCGCGCAAGCGCTGGTTGGTTTCCGGGGCCGCCGTGAGTTTTTTGATGATGACCACGCAGCCCGCTCGAACCTTGTTCAGCGGACAAAGCGGCTGCGGCCGGAGGGGTTCCGGCGGCAAAGATCCGCTTGCAAAAGGCTCGTTCAACGGGCGCAACTTTAGGGTAAGTAGGGACCGGCGGCAAACTCCGGGGTTGTCGGTCGATTGCATTCACTGTCGGTCAATTGCAGCCCGTCCTAATTCAAAAAGTGGCCCAGAAACAACTCCTCGCTTGCACTCGGCCAAGGCGGACGTCATTTTGCAACTGCTTTGCAACACAGCTTCCAACGCCGTTTTAGTGGGTTCGCCCTCGGGCGCGCCGGCTTGGCGTTGCTGCTCATGGCGCTCGTGGTGCTGATCGGCACGCTGTCCCGCAGCGCAACTTGGCACGCAGCTTTCCACACGGCCTTGGAGGCCGGCCACTCCAACTGCTCGCACTCGGCTCCGGCCGCGCCCGAGGGGGCGGACACTGTTCCGCACGATCACGAGGCCAAATGTGCTCTGTGCTTGTTTAGTCACGGCGGTTGGCTCCACGAAGTTCCCGCTCCGGCGCTCTCGGAATTGCCCCCGGCCAAGTCCGTCTCCCGGCCCGTCGGCCTGGATCGCCCCAGCCTCGTCCGTTGGTTCACGCCCACGTTGGAGCGCGGCCCGCCGGCTCAGGTTTAACCCTGCCCGTCCCTCAGCGCTCGCTGGAGCGCCCTTTCCCCGCACGGGAGAGTCGTCGCCGTCGTTGTCCGCCTCTGCCCGGGTTTTGCCCCGGTCTCCGTCCGTGAACCTCAAATTATCTTTAGCGCCGTGCCCTCGGCACAAGCGGTCGGCGTTTACGCTGATCGAACTGCTCGTCGTGATCGCGATCATCGCGATTCTCGCCGGACTGCTGCTGCCTGCCCTCGCCTCGGCGAAAGCCAAAGCGAACCGGACGGCCTGCGCCTCGAACCTTCACCAAGTCGGGCTTGCGATCCAGATGTATGCCGACGACAACCGGGGTTACTTCCCGGAAACGACGCACGGCACGGCAGAGACCAACCGGTCCTGGATCTTCACGCTCCGGACATATCTGGGAAACACCGACAAGGTGCGAACTTGCCCCAGCGATCCCAAACGGCAGGCACGCCTGACCAACAATGCCGCCAGCTACATTCCCAATGAGTATGTGGCCGTGGACCAGTTGGACCCGTTTGGCCGCACGCTGGAATCCTTCCGCAAGCTCGACAGCCTGAAAAACCCTACCGAAACAATCACGATCTTTGAGATCGCCGATGCATCGGAGCCCAGCGTCTTCGCCGATCACACCCATTCCCGGAATTGGTTCAAGGGGTGGGATGCGGTCCGGGCCGACATTCAGCCAGACCGCCACCGGTCCGGCGCTGCCAACGCCGACAATTCGTCCGGCACGGCCAATTATCTTTTCGCCTGCGGCCACGTGCTGCCGCTGAACGCGCGCCTGCTCAAGGAACGGTTCGCGCGCGGTGAAAACATCGCCAAACCGCCGGAGTGAGTCTCCGGAACGGCCTTCGTTCCACCATCCGTTTCAACCTCCCGTTCATCCATTCCTGTTCGCATGAAATCACAGTTATTGTTCGCTCTCGCCCTCACCGCCGGCTTCATCCTGCCGGCGTCGGCCCAGACCTTCCTGACCTCGGGCCACGCCGACATCGGCATCGCCTACGCTGCGGGTTTGTTTGACCTGCATGTCCATGATGGGGAAACCGACACCGAATTCTCACCTCCGTCCGGCGCCGTGCTCGTGGTCGGATCGGCGGCCCAGACGACCACGCCCGGCGCGCTTTCGGCCTTGGCCCCGGTGGGCAGCAGCCTCTGGATCCTGCCGAAAACCGAAAACCCCAGCCTACTGTTCCTCGGCTTTGGCACCGAGGAACTCACGATCGCCGATTGGACCGGCACCCTGAGCCTGAGCCTCAAATCGGTCAGCGGACCCGGCAATTTCGGCATCTACGACGTGGGCACGTTTGGTGACATCCAGCTCAAGATGAACTCCGCCGACGGCGTCACCGCCGGTGACTCGCTGTCGCTCGTGCCCGGCAGCCACGGACATTACAACCTCACGTTCACCGCCCCGGGCGACTACACCATCGGGCTCGAAGCGTCGGGCATCCACGCGGTGGACGGCGCGGTCACCAGCGGCACGGTGAACTACTCCTTCACGGTCGTGCCTGAGCCCGAGGAATATGCCGCCCTCGCCGCCGCCGGCCTCTTGGGCTTCGCCGTGTGGCGCCGTTCCCGCCGCTAAAATGCCGATTTTCGTCACAATGCGGCGGGCCGGCTTGGGTCGGCCCGCCGCCAGGTTTCTCCCCATGAAATTCACCTTGGTCTCCTTGCTGCTGGTGGGGCTGTTCACTGCCCGCTCCTTCGCCGTTTCTCTGACCGAACGGGTTCGGCTAACCATCGAGCATGTGGACCTCAAGGTGATCTTGGCACCGGAAGGAACAAATCTCCTCAAGTTCATCGTCCTCGACCATGACCGGGCCACGAATTACTTCACCACGAACGCCGTGCTTGTGGTGGCGGAGAGTTCCAAACTCAGCGTGCCCGAAGGTTTTCCCGAGCTTGGCCCCTCTGGGTCAGACCTTTGGGTGCTGCCTGCCAGCCAGAATCCGCTCTTGCTCTACCTAGGGATTAACGCGACCGGACTGCCCCTGTCTGCTCAACGACTCGACCTGTTCCTCCGCCGAATAGACGGCCCCGGACACTTTCTGGCTTGGCAATTCGCCAGCGCCGGCGGCTTGGCAGTGAGCCACTCGACGCGGGATGGCCTGACGGAAGCCGACCGCTTCAACCCAGTCGTTGGCGGGCACGAGCACCACAACCTTGGATTCAGCACCAACGGCCTTTTTACTCTCTGGTTCCAAGCCCGTGCCACCGTGGGTGGCACCAACGCTTGGAGCCCGGAGACCCCCATCCTCTTCGCCGTCGAACCGTTGCCGGCGATTCCGGCTGGACCAGCGACCTTGGTAGCCTCCGCAACGGAGCTCGCAGGTTCGCTTCAGCTCCACCTCCAAGGCACTCCGAAAGCAGCCTACCAAGTTGAGCGGTCAGCCGACTTAGCGAACTGGGAACCGGTGACCGAAGTCATTGCCAGCGAAAACCCTGTCAGCGTCACCGTGCCGCTGCCGGGCCATTCCACGCAGTGGTTCTTTCGCGCTCGCCGGCCGTGATTCTCTTCAATACCCGCGGCGGGGTGATCTGGGCAGTGGTGCCACACACTGGGGTTAATGCAGACGAAGATTCCCTCGGATTGATGACCTGCTCCGGGCGACTGCGGGACGAGTTTCGGGCCCATCTTCCTCGTGAAACAAGGCGGCCTGGGTCCCGGCGTGGTTGAGTTAAAGGTTGAACCTGACCGCGCCCCGGTGTTTTTTCGGCGGGTTGAAACTTTGGGTCCAACAATTCGTTACCGCGTGGCTGCTCCTGGCAGTCGGCGCGATCTCGACGCTGGGGACCGTAGCCGGCTATCGTTGTAACTGCGGGCCCACGCCGCGGCTAGTGCCGACGCCCGACTGTCATCAAACGCTGTGCCACCCGGAGCACCACCATGAGGATGGTTGCGCCACCGACCCAGACGCCCCGGCAGGACCAGCGGATCACGCTCACGCACATCCCGCGGTGCGGAGTCAACTGGAGTCCGACAAAACGGGCACTGAGCGGCTTCACTTCGCGCCCCTGGCTCTGATGGAGTTCCCACCCGGCGGGCGAGAACTCAGGTTTTTCCAGCCGGCGTTTCCGGAGTCGTCTTTACCTGCGATTGCGCCCAGCCCGCCCGGGCCGCGCTTGATTTTCCTCACGGCGCGCCTGCGAATTTGAGCCGACCCGGTTCGGGTGACCGCCTTCACCTGACCGTCTGTCTCGCCCGCAACCGCCCCGCCAATAAGGGGCCCGGCTCAAGCCCGCCTGCCCGTGAAGTCTTTTCAATTTCTGTCCGCCTTGCTCGTCACTGCCCTGCCCCTCAGTGCAGCGACGTTTACTCTGGATTCCGCTGTCCGCCACGCACTGGCGGAAAATCGCGACCTCGCCGCCGCTCGATTGCGAATTGTCGAAGCCAGCGCCCGCCGGGAACAAAGCGGGCGGCTGAGCAATCCGGAGTTGGAAACCGAAGTGCGCCCCAATACCAACGGCCGCGAGGGCGTGCTCGCGCTCGGCGTGATTCAACGCTTCCCGCTGACGGCGCGATTGCGTCTCGAACGCGCCGTTTCCCAAGCCGAGCTTACTGCCGCCACGGCCGAAGTTCACACGGCCGAGCGCGCCCTGGCTGCACAGGTCGCGTTCGGCGTCGCCGACTGGCTGGCGTTCACCGCCCAGCGGCAGGTGCGGGAACAGCAGCGGGCCCATGGGGACGAACTCGCCCAAGCGGCGCGGGCGGCCGGGCAGCGGGGCGAGGGCTCCGACTTGGAAGCGCAGCAACTCGAACTCGA
>CAIJLV010000223.1 GCA_903821635.1 uncultured Verrucomicrobiota bacterium
GCCTACGCCATCGGTGTGGCCAAGCCGGTGAGCTTTCTGGTCGAAGCCGATGGAGTGACCCGGGCACGCAGTGCAGAGATCGCCGAGGCGCTGAGCCGGGAGTTCGACCTCACCCCGGGCGGAATCATCCGTGGCCTCGACCTCCAGCGGCCGATCTACTACCCGACTGCAGCCTATGGCCACTTCGGCAGGGATGACCTCGATCTGCCGTGGGAGAGTATTCGACCAACCGGCGGTGCTGGCTCATCTGGTGAGCCCGCTGCCGCCTAACCTTGGACATGCCATGAGATTTCCGAGGCGAGTTCATCCTAATTGCAGGCCACTGCCAACTGGCCAATCTGCTAAAGAGGAGTGCCACATGATCAATCAACGCCAGTGCCGGGCGGGAAATACGGCGGGCTGCCGGTGATCAGGTCAAAACGTTCCTCGGGGCCGATCACGCCGGGTTCGCGGAAGTCGCCGAGCCGAAGGTCGTAGCGCGCCTCCACGCCGTTGTAGCGGGCCGCCTTACGCGCCAGCGCGACGCTGATTTCCTGCGCCTCGACTGTGACGAGGCGCGCCCCCGGCAACCGCCACGCCACGAGCATGCCCACCGTGCCAATGCCGCTACCGAGATCGAGGGCGGTCCGCGCCGTGGGACACCAACTCGTGCCATACCACGCAGTCAGCACGTCGTCGGTGGAGAAGCGGTGCCCGTCGCGCAGTTGGAACAGGCGAAAATGCCCGCCCACCGCATCCAGCGTTTCATTCGGCTCCACCACCACGCCCGCGGCCAAGCCCGGCGGAATCGGCCCGGGCTTGGCCCAGCCTTTGAAATGAGTGGCGGGCGAATCTAGGTTTGAAGTGGGCGCGCTCATGCTCTCGTCGCGGACGCCGCCAGCCCGACCCAGGTTGAAACCAAGCTCCCGAGAACGGTCCGCCGACCGCGGCCGCTCGGGACAAAAATGAACACGCAAGACACGCCGTGAGCGTCCCAAGGCCCCCGGGCGCGTCAATGAATCGTGTCGGCCTCAAACCGGACTATTTTGACGCCGTCCGCGTCCCGCTTGCCTTAGGCCACGGCGCGTCCCGCGCTGGGAAGAACTCCACCGACGGTGAAAAGCCCGAAATTTTCTGGCTGCGCCCCGCTTGCCGCCTTGGCCTATGCTGCCGCGCGATGAGCAATTTGACGGCACCCGTGCGCCCACTCCTATGGCTGACGAGCTTCGGCGACGCCGTGGCGGAAGTGTCCTGGTCACCCGACGGCACGCTGATCGCCGTCGGCGGCGTGGACGGTCGTTTGGCCCTGATCGAGGCCACCACTGGCCGCGTCGTCCACGCGTTGACCGCCCATGAAGGCGGCCTGTTTCACTGCGCTTTTTCGCCGACCGAGCCGCTGCTCGCGACCTGCGGGCAAGACGGCCAAGCCCGCTTGTGGAACCCCGCCACGGGCGAACGGGTCAAGGAACTGGCGGTCGGGACGGCGTGGGTCGAACAACTCGTGTGGTCCCCCGTCGGCGGTTGGCTGGCCGTCGCCGGCGGGCGCAAATTGCGTCTTTGGAATCCGACCACCGGGGTCGTGCACGAATCTGCCGACCACCGGAGCACCGTGAGCGCCCTGACCTTCAGTCACGACGGCGAGAAACTGGCTTCCGCCTGCTACGGCGGCGTGGAATTGTGGGAAGTGTCGGCCGGCCGTCACTCGGGAAACCTGCCGTGGAAAACGTCGCTGGTCTCCGTCTCTTGGTCCCCCGATGGCCGGTGGGTCGCGGCGGGCACGCAGGAACTCGCGGTGCAAATCTGGGAACTACCGTTTCGGGCCGGCGAAGAGCTCGCCATGTCAGGTTACGCCGCCAAGGTGCGCGAATTGGCGTGGCACCACTCCAGCCGTTACCTCGCCACCGGCGGCGGCACGGAGATCATGGTCTGGGATTGCGCGGGCAAAGGCCCAGCCGGCACCGCACCCCGGATTCTACAGGGGCATCAAAGCCGGGTCACCGCGCTCGACTACCCGCGGGTCGGCCACACGCTGGCTTCCGGCGGACTCGACGGCTTGGTGCTGCTGTGGAACGCCGGCCGCTCATCCGAACCCCTCCGTCAGTTCAAGCTGCCCGCCCCGGTCACGGCGCTGCGCTGGTCGCCCGATGGCACCCAGTTTGCCGTCGGCTGTCGCGATGGCTCGCTGGGGGTTGGACTCGCCTGAGCCGCGACCTGGTGGGGCGCTCTGGCAGCCGGGAAAAGCCAAAGGGGCTGGCTGGATGTCGCCGGCCCCCGCTTGAGCGACTGTTTCGCCCCCATTTTTACACCGCCTTCGGCATCATCCCGTGCTTCCGGGCGTAATCGAAGATACCGCCGGCATCAATCACCGGCCGGACTTCTCCGAGCGGCTTCAGCGAGTAGGTCTGGCCGGTCGCTTCATGGGTGATGAGGCCGGCATCAATATCCACGGAGGCCAAATCGCCCGTCTTGAAGAGGTCGCACAACCGGGCCTCACATTCGACCGGATACACTTCGCCAGTCGCGATGCAGTTGCGGAAGTAAATGCGGGCAAAGCTCTCCGCCACCACGCACTCGCAATTCGCGGCGCCCAACGCGATCGGTGCGTGTTCCCGGGAACTGCCGCAGCCGAAATTCCGGCCGGCGATCACGATGGGATATTCCGTGTCCATCGCGCCCGGCTTCACGAAGCGGGTCGGATACAGGGAATCGGGCAACCCCCACAGTGCGTAGCTGCCGAGTTTCTCGTATTCCTCAGTGATCGTTGGCACGAGGTTCAGAAACTGCGCGGGGATGATCTGGTCGGTGTCGATGTTGTCACGGACGACGTAAACCGGGCCGGTAAACTTGCTCATGTCGGCGGGAAAGATGGCGTCGGAGCGGCGGCCGGACAACTCGTTTGTGGTTCCGCCTTTGCCCTGAGGCTGGTTCGCCCCCAAGCCGACGACCAACTTCCGCCCGGAAGCGCGGGGCTCCAATTCAGCGCCGCGCCGGTTGAGCCGGGCGCAGCGCTCGGCGCTCCCACCGGCTAGGTTTACGGGCGGCCGGAACCCCGCGGCGGGCGCGGCGCTTGACGAAAAGTTCCGGGCGGCCGGGCCGATTGCCGCAACGGCGGCGGCGGCTTTGGGGCGCGGAACGGTGGTTCCTGAGCCTCGGCTTCGCCGCCGGCGTTCGGATCTTCTTCGTCGGAACTTTCGTCAAGCGCCGCGCCAGAGTTGAGGCGGGGCAAAGGCGGGGCGGTGTCGCGGCGGGCGGCCAGTTCGCGAACGCGATCCGGGACGCGAAACCCGTAGTTCCAGCAAAAATCCTTCACCGGGGCGTCAATGCAAATCGGGCGCCGGGTAAAGGGATCCCGGAATTCCAACCGAATCGCCCGCAGCCCGAGTCCACCGTCGTCACGCCGGCCATAAAGTTCGTCGCCGGCCACCGGACAACCGCTGGCTAGCAGATGCAGGCGGATCTGGTGGGTGCGCCCGGAGTGCGGTTTGGCGAGCACGAGCGACTGCCGCCCCGACACGTCGAGCAACTCGAAGTTGGTCTCCGCTTCCTTTCCCGCGTCGGGGTCCACCCTATATCGGCCCGGAGCGCCGGGTTCAGGTCCGATCGGGTCGCGGCACCGCCAGACATTCTCTTGGGGAATGCCATCGGTCACCGCGAGGTAAGTCTTGTTGACGCCCCGGGTCGCGAACAACCGCGAGTATTGTTCCAAGGCCCCCTGACTTTTCGCCCACAGCATGACGCCGCTGGTGGGGCCATCGAGCCGGTGAATGAAGCGGATGAACTTGAGGTTGCGGGAGGTCGCCCAGAATTCGCCGTAGCGAACGTCGTCCTGCAGGATGAGCGACAGGTTACGTTTAGTGTGCTGCCAATCGTCGGGCCCGAGAATCCAGCCCGGCGGTTTGTCCACGGCCAATATCGCCCGGTCCTCATAGAGGATCGTCATGTTGTAGCCATCCGGCAGCGGAATGTGTGTTGCTTTCGCCACGCGCCGAGCAAAGCACAGTTGAGGCGTAGGCGCACTGAACTTTGCAGCCGGAACCCGAGACTGGCACCGCCCCGCGTGTGCGCTCCGGACTGGGGCCAGCACGGGCGGAAGGGCAACAGAACCTGCCGTGGGCAGGGGGAATCGTGCCCGCGGTGGCCGAACGCGTTTTCGCCACTGACACCAAGGCCGGCACTTCGCTAGCGTGCGCTCCCGATTGTTATGGACGCACCATTACTGCCCGAGTTTCTGAAGCTGGCTGAGCTGGGGAATCTAATTCCCGTGACCCGCCGGCTGTTAGCTGATTTTGAGACACCCTTGTCGGCTTATTGGAAACTGCGCGGCCAAGGGGAGTCGTTTCTCTTTGAGTCCGTTGAGGGGGGCGAACATCTCGGCCGTTACTCTTTTGTGGGCTGCAACCCGCGCTCCGTGATCCGCCAGATTGGCCGCCGCATCGAAGTCATCGAAAGCGGCAAGGTGGTGGACAAATTTGCCGTGCGGAATCCGGACGGCACGGGGTGCGACAAGTGCGTGCGCGACGGTCTGGAAGTCGTCGAGCAGTTGCTCGCTCGCTTCAAGCCGGTCGCGGTCCCCGGCCTGCCCCGCTTCACCGGCGGGGCGGTCGGATTCCTCGGCTACGAATTCATTCACGACGTCGAACCGGTGGTGCCGCGGCCGCCCGCAGACGAGCTGGGCACGCCCACGCTTTACATGTTGATCGCGGATGAGTTGCTCATCTTTGACCGCGTGGCGCAGACGCTCACGGTGCTGGTGAACGCGATCATCGAACCCGGTCAGCAGCCCGAGGACGCCTACGAAGATGCGGTCGCGGAGATTGATCGGATCGCAGAACTACTGAAGCAGCCGTTGCAGATGGCACCGGTGGAATTGCCGGCCGAACCGCCCTTTGTGGAATTCGTCTCCAACACCTCGCGCGAACAATTTGAGGCCAACGTGCTTGAGGCGAAGAAATACATTACCGCCGGGGACATCATCCAAATCGTCGGTTCGCAGCGTTTCAGCGCGCCGATGAAGGCGAGCCCGCTCGACCTCTACCGGGCCGTGCGCACGGTGAATCCCTCGCCCTACATGTTTCTGCTGGAGTTGGAGGGCATGGCCTTGGTCGGCGCTTCACCCGAACTGCACGTTCGGTGTGTGGATCGTTCCGTCGAGATTCGCCCGATCGCCGGCACCCGGCGCCGCGGCAAGACCGAGGCGGAGGACGCCGCCCTGGCGGAGGAACTGCTCGCGGACCCGAAGGAACGCGCGGAACACGTGATGCTCGTGGACTTGGCCCGCAATGACATCGGTCGGGTGTGTGATTACGGCAGCGTGCAGGTGAAAGACCTGATGATGGTCGAGCGTTACAGCCATGTGATGCACATCGTTTCGCAGGTCAACGGCACCCTCGCGGCGAAGCACAACGCCTTTGACCTCATGCGGACCACCTTCCCGGCCGGCACGCTCAGCGGCGCCCCAAAGATCCGGGCGATGCAGCTCATTTCACATCTTGAAGGCACCACCCGCGGCCCCTACGGCGGGTGCGTAGGTTACTTCGGCTTCAACGGCAATGCGGACCACTGCATCACCATCCGCACCGCGCTGGTGAAGGACGGCCGGGCTTACATCCAAGCCGGCGGCGGCTGGGTGAATGATTCGACCCCCGCGGCTGAGTTCGACGAAACGGTGAACAAATCGAAGGCCATGCGGAAAGCGGTGGCGCTGGCCGAGAGCTTTGCCCGGGACTGAACGGAAGCAGTCCGGGAGGGGAGCTTGTCCGGGAAGTCAACGGCGCCCCCTCGCCAGCGCCACCGGCCTCCGACTCCTAACCGGTGTCCCACGGATAGGCTGGCCCACGTGCAGGACCGCGCACACACCCTCAGTGATTACTTTTTGTCTTCGCCCGGCAATTTGGATCGAATCGCCTCGGTGGTGCCGTCCACGAGTTCTTCGCCGACCTCGCCGATGGCTTTGACCTGCCGGCGGAATTGGCGCAGCGAACGTTGAGTCAGACCAATCAGCCCCCCGGGCGTCAGCACCAGTTGCGCCGCGCTGGTGAGGGTGAGCATGGGGTTAAACGGCTGCATGCGGCGCATGGTGCGCCAGACTTCTTCAGGCGGATGCGCCGACTCCTCGCGGACAAAATCTAGCAAGTGAGTGCTCAGCAGGCAGCCCACCATCGAGCTGAGAATCAGCACGTGGTAATCGCGGATCGTCTGGCCAAGAAAGGTGCCGAGTTCATCCGGCACCAAGCCCAAGATCACACCGCCCAACAAGGGACCGAGCGCGGTCAGCCCACTACTGAGGGCCAGAAACACCGCGACGTAGGGTGCCTTGTTAGCCGGAGCGAGTTTGAGCATCAGGTGAAACTGGCAGAGCTGAAAACCCGCCGTCACGCCGCCCACGACGAGGTAGGTTAACGCGAGGTGCCAGAAGAAACGTTCGCCGGCGAAGGTCCAGGAGGCGAGCCCCGTCAGCGCCCAGACCAGCGAGCAGACATAGAGCACCGGCTTGCTGCCATACCGGTCACAGAGCCAGCCCCAGCCCTTGAGCGTGAGCAGACCGCCGAGCCCGGCGAGCGCAGTCAGCACCCCGACGTCGCCGAGGGAGCGATGCAACCCTTGGACGATGAAAACCGGGTAGAACGGTTGCCCCAGATTCAGCAACAAACCCCACACCCCGATGAACGCGACCAGCTTCAGGTAATTCAGGCTGCGGAAGGGCAGGATGATTTCCGAGAAGTCCGGAGGCACCGGTGCCCGCTGGGTCACGGAGTCGGGAAACTTCATGCGGGTGAAGAAAAAGTAACCCACCAGGCGGGCCAAACCGGCGGCGGAAAAAATCCAACTGAACGTCAGTAATGAATTTTGGCCGCGATCCGCCAGCTTGCTGACCACGACCACGACGAGCAGCGTCCAAAAACCGAACACCAGATTGCGGCGGCCGAAGAAGCGACCGCTGAGTCGGGCTGGCACCAGTTCAGAGATGGCCGCCGACCAAGAGACCGCGCCCAGACTATTGGCCATCGTCGCCACCGTGAGAATCAGCATGAAGGTGACGTCACGGGCACGTTCGGACTCAAACGGCAACAGCGCCACAAACGCCCACGGCAGCGCGTTGAAGATAAAGGTGAGCGCCATGATCTGGTGGAGCGACAACCAGCCGCGGAGCCAAGTGGCGAGCGGGGGTTGGACCAGATTGCAAAGGTGCGGCAGGGCGGCCATGAAGCCGATGCCCGCGGGCCCCCAGCCCAACGCCGCGGCGGCGAAGGCGATGACGAACGAGAAGCTCGGCAGCGTGAGATTGAGCATGGGCACGCTGAAACACGCCTCAATGGTGGAGTATTTCAGCGACAGCAGCAGTTCACGGTGGCGAAGCCGACTCATTCAGAGCGCCGATGGGCGCGCCCCCGACGCTTCGTCCCCCCACGCCGCTGGTCAAGCTAGCCGGGGCTCGGAATTTTTTCGCCGCCCGGGCGATTGAGGGTAGCGGAGCGAGACCGAAACCAGATAGGCTCCCCGAGCTTGGCTTCGACCTCCCGCGAGGCTGGGCTCGAATTCAACAGAGCAAGACAATGAAGCAAAAACTAAATCTGACTTTGGGCGGCGCAGCCGTGGCGGTGGGACTGGTAGTATTCCCGGTGGTGCATGCCGTATTGTTGGGCTTGAACTTGAGCCTCAACCTGCTGGTGCTGGGCTGGCAAGCGGTCGCGACGCGCCTGCCGGTAAAACGGCCGCCCACGCGCGGACTCACTGGTCCGCAGCCCTTCGTTTCCATCCATGTGCCCGCCCATTGCGAACCTTCGGCGCTCTTGATCGAAACACTCCGCGGCCTGAGCCGGCTGCGCTGGGAAAACTACGAAGTGCTGGTCATCGACAACAACACGGCCGACGAAAGCCTCTGGCGGCCGGTCGAGGCGGCGTGCCAACAACTGGGCCCGCGCTTTCGCTTCCTCCATGTGGAAGGCCTCAAAGGCGCCAAGGCCGGGGCGATGAACTGGGCTCGGCGCTTCATGAACCCGCAGGCTGAATTCGTTTTTGTGGTGGATGCCGATTACGTGGTCCAGCGGCACGCGCTCGAACGGGCGCTCGCGTATTGCACCGACGAGCGGGTTGCCCTCGTGCAGTTCCCACAGGACTACCGCAACGTAAACCGGGCCAACCGCGGCGTGGCGCTCGACTATCGGCACTACTTCACGGGTTACATGAACATGGCGAATCAGCTTCAGTGTGTGCCCTCCACCGGCACGCTGACCTTGATTCGGGTTTCTGCCCTCAAAGCCGTGGGCGGCTTTGACGAAAAAGTGGTCACCGAGGATGCCGAGCTCGGGCTGCGCCTCAACTTGGCCGGCTACCGGAGTGTTTACGCCGATGAAACCATCGGCCACGGACTGATGCCGCACGACCTCGAAAGCTTGCGCCAACAACGCTGGCGTTGGGCCTTTGGCAACGCCCAGATCCTGCGAGCTAATTGGCGCTCCCTTGTCTTCGGCCGCCAGCTCACTTTGCGGCAAAAACTAGGCTGTCTGGCGCACCTGACGGCTTGGTTCAATTTTAACCTGATTCCCTCCCTTTCCCTGGTCCTGCTGGCGCCTCTGGCGCTGGGGCACCTCATGCACCCGTGGCAACCGTATCTGGTGGTGACGTCGTGGTTCACGTTGGTGACCTATTTCGGGTTGCGCTTTGTCACGTTCGCCTCCGCGTTGCGCCGTGACGGCCACCCGTGGAGCGACGTTTTTCGCGCCTTTGGGACCCACGTCGGCCTCGGCTGGATCTTCGGGCTGAGCTGGCTGAAATGCCTGTTGAACCCGCGGGAACCCTTCCTGCGCACCAACAAATTCTTGCAAGGCCACGGGCCGGGTTTGTTGGGTGCCGCCGTCGTTGAGTTGACCGTGGGGGGCGCGTTGTTGCTCGCGTCGGTAGCGCTGGCCTGGGCCGACTTTCTCTTCGGGCCAGTATTGGCCTTTATCATGTGTCTGGCCCGTTTCGCCATCATCTGGGTCTGGCACCAGATGCGCCACACGCTGGACTTCACCGCCCAGCTCACCGCCGCCTCCGAGCGACAATTGCGACTCTCCACCCTGCC
>CAIJLV010000224.1 GCA_903821635.1 uncultured Verrucomicrobiota bacterium
CCAAGACCAACACCGGCGGCACGGACCACGTCTGGTTCAACGACGTGGACGCCGACGGCATGACGCTCGACGACAAACGCACCGGACTCCTCCCGCCGGAAAAGTTCGGCCCAGTGCCCAAGACCGCGCTCACCGCCGACGACCATGCGAAGAACAACCTGCCCGACCTCCTCGCCCGCTGGAATTCACTCCGCACTGTAGGGCCGGACCTCGCGTCCGTGCCTTCGGGTGAACTCGCCCGCCCGCGCACCGCGCAAAGCTTCTGCGTGCCCAAAGCAGACATTGCTGGGAACGGCTACGACCTCTCGCTCAACCGCTACAAAGAAGTCGTCCACGCCGAAGTCGCGCACCGCCCGCCGGGCGAAATCCTCAAAGCCCTCGGCCAACTGGAGGCGGAGATTCAGCAGGGCATGAAGGAACTGGAGGGGATGCTGAAGTGAGTCGCGCATCGTCCATCGCGCTTGGCGACATCATGGCCACGAAGTCTGGCTCGGTTGACCCTTCAAAGTTCACCGAGGAAATCTTCGACCTCTATAGCATTCCGGCATTCGATCGGGGCGAACCTGAAACCATCGCTGGCAGTGAAATCGGTTCGGCGAAACAGGTCGTCGAACCCGGCGACGTTCTGCTCTCGAAAATTGTCCCACACATCCGCCGCTCTTGGATTGTGGGCAAAGAACGCGGTCGGCGAATCATCGCGTCTGGTGAGTGGATTGTCTTTCGCAGCGAACGCGCCAATCCGGATTACTTGCGCCAAGTTCTGGTTGGCGACCCGTTCCACACGCAGTTCATGAACACGGTTGCGGGAGTTGGCGGCTCTTTACTGCGCGCTCGACCGGCGCACGTCGCGAAGATTGCCATCCCCCTGCCGCCGCTGGCGGAGCAGCGGCGGATAGCGGAGGTGCTGGACCGGGCGGAGGCGTTGCGGGCCAAGCGCCGCGCCGCCCTCGCCCAACTCGACTCCCTCACCCAATCCCTCTTCCCTGACTTCTTCGGCAACCCGATGAAGAACGAACGCGGATGGACGCTGCTGAAAGTCGGCGTCGCTGGCCGCGTTCAACTCGGTCGCCAGCGTGCTCCACAATATCAGTCAGGCAAACACACTCGGCCCTACGTTCGCGTCGCGAATGTTTACGAAGATCGCCTCGCCCTCTCCGATGTCCTGTCGATGGACTTCGACCGCGAAGACTTTGCGGCTTACCGGCTCGAACACGGGGATATTCTTCTCAATGAAGGCCAGAGCACCGAACTCGTGGGGCGGACAGCCATGTGGAGAAATGAAATTCCCGACTGCTGCTTTCAAAACACGCTGATTCGATTCCAGCCCAATCGGGAAACCACTCTTCCCGAGTTCGCGCTCGCCCTCTTCTTGCACTATTACCGCACCGGCGAGTTCGCCAAAATCAGCAGCAAGACATCGAACGTCGCGCATCTTGGCGCAGGTCGTTTCGCTGCGATGCCGTTCCCGCTTCCCCCCATCCCATTGCAGCGCGAATTCGCCCGGCGAGTGACGGCGGTGGAGGCGCTGAAGACGGCGCAGCGCGCGTCGCTGGCGGAGCTGGACGCGCTCTTCGCCACCCTCCAGCACCGCGCCTTCCGCGGGGAACTTTGAGGCAGGTCACTGCTTGGTTTTCAGCGCGAACGCATCGGCCACGGCGGCTTCCAGTCCGGCGATTTCATCGCTTGAAAGGGTGGCGTATTCTTGGAGTTGGCGTTTGCTTTTGGAGAGCGCGCCCTGGTTCTGGAGGCAGAGTCGGACAAACAGGTCGGCGTGACGGTTGGGCAGATCGACCACTTCACGCATGAGTTTCCGGGCCGTGTCGTATTGCTGGAGGAAGAGGATCTCCGCTGGGAGCTCCTTCTCGATGGTTTCCTCCACGAAGCTGAACAGGATTTCCGTCAGGTTGGTGCAATCCACGTAGCGGTAGAAGTCGCGGGTGTCGTTGGCCACCGTCATCCGGCCGTGAAAATCCTGTTTGTATTCGATCAGGGGCAGCAGGGGCTTGGAGAAGGATTCCAGACTGGCGTCATAGTCCTGCGGGCGGTGAAGCATGGTGGCCGAGATGGGGAACACCACGCCGTCCGGAGCAAAGCGCCGGAAGGAAAGGACGTAGTGGATCAGGAAGCGATGGAGCCGGCCGTTGCCGTCGGAGAACGGGTGGAGAAAGACAAACGGGTAGGCGACGAGGGCGGCGGTGATAACCGGATGGAGGTCGGAATGGAGGATACGCCGGGAGGCATCCAGATACGCGTCCATCAACCCGGCCAAGTCTTGGGGCCGGGGCGCGATGAAGTGCATCTCCTCATCGTTCATGCCGACGCTGCGGCTGACGAAGTTCTGCTCACCGATGCTGTCACGCCATCCCTGGTTGGCGAACCGCGGATCGACGATGACCTGCTGGAGGGCGACCAGCGGCTCTTTGAGCAGGTAGTCGCGTTGGGCGGCTTCCCGCAGGGCATCCGCGAATTTCTGGGCGCGTTTCTGGTCCGGAGTCTCCCGCTCGATGGCGTAGGAGGATTTGGTTTCCTTGGTGTAGAGATACTGGAGCGCCCGGGCATAGAGTTCTGGCGGTATGCTGGCGATGACCGTGCGGCAACGTTGCTCCAGCCGCTTTGACTCCGCGACCTTCAGTTTTTTGGAGCGCCGCACCATGGGGCTGAAGGCGAGGCTGCCCAAGAGGTTGACGTTGACGCGTTGACGCGGGCTCCGCACCGCCGGACCGGTGTAGTAATCTTGGGAAATCCAGGAGGCCCACGTAGTTGCCCTGGGTGACATCCCCGAGACTCAGGCGCTGGGCGGAGAATTCCTCGTAAAGATACCAGATGCGGCGGGCATAGGCGCTCGTGGGCTTGGACTGGACATAGGCGGTCACCGCGTCTGCGGTCAGCCGCGGCAGCAGCGCCCGCAGCAACTGGAGGTGCAAGCCCTCGCGTTTGAGGGCGAATTCCAGGTGTTCAAAATCGCTCTCGCCCGGCCAGTAGGTGCGGGGATAGGTTTCCTGCGTCTTCTCCGGCGTGCAGTGGGTGCGGCGTGTGCCGTGGGTGATGAAAGATTCTACGTGGTGGGGCAGGCAGTTGAGGGCATGGCGCTGTTGGAGCAGCAGGTAGCCGGCCGGCCGGTGAGTGTCTGCCGATGTGGAGACGGATGGCATTGTCAAAATCCAAAACGATTACCCGAACGCCAAAATGATTATTTTGAGAGGGTTTTCGAGTGAATTTGTTACAAGCCCGGCCAGCTTTACCACCATCCAAGCCTAATGACCAACTTCGCCTTCCTCCAAACCGAATGGCCTGAGCTGCATGAGTCGGCCGGCACGGCGGCGGCGTTGGCCAACGGCGACGCGCGGGCGGCGTGTTTCTACGCCCGGCGGACGCTGGAACTGGCAGTTCATTGGCTCTACCGCAGCGACCCGACCCTCAAGTTGCCGTATCAGGATAATCTGAGTGCGCTGCTCCACGAACCGACGTTCAAGGCGGCAACGGGCGACGCCGTGTTTACCAAGGCACGGGTCCTCCTGAAGCTCGGTAACGAGGCGGTGCACAGCCACCGGCCGGTGCGGCAATTCGACGCCGTGGTGGCCGTGCGGGAGCTGTTCCATTTCACCTTCTGGCTCGCCCGCACCTACGCGCGGGCCGCGAAGCCGGAGGACGGACTGGCCTTCAAGCCCCTGCTGCTGGCCCGCCCGGTGGCCACCGCGGCACCCGCGCACTCGCCGGAGCAGTTGCAGCGGCTGGAGGCGCAGCTCCGGGAGCGCGACGAGAAGCTGTCGGCGCTGCTGGCGGACAAGGTGGCGCTGGATGCGGAGCTGGTGCGCCTGCGGGCCGAGGTCGCCGCGGCGAAGCTGGCCAACCAGGCACACGCCGACACGCACGACTATTCCGAGGCCGAGACGCGGGATTATTTTATCGACCTGCTGCTCCGGGAGGCCGGCTGGACCTTCACCAAGGTCGGACACGACACCGAGTTCCCGGTCACGGGGATGCCGAACCACACCGGCGAAGGCTTGGTGGATTACGTGCTCTGGGGCGACGACGGGAAGCCGCTGGGGCTCGTCGAGGCCAAACGCACGAAACGCGATCCGCGGGTGGGGCAACGGCAGGCGGAACTGTATGCGGACTGTCTGGAGCGGCAGTTTGGCCAGCGCCCGGTCATCTTTTATTCCAACGGTTACGAGCATTGGCTGTGGGACGACGCGAACTATCCGCCGCGCGAGGTGCAGGGCTTTTACAAGAAAGCCGAACTCGAACTGCTGATCCAGCGCCGCACCACCCGCCGGAAGCTGGCGGAGGCGAAGATCAACGAGGCCATTGCCGGGCGGTATTACCAGACCCGCGGCCTCCGCCGCATCGGTGAGGCATTTGAGCAGGACGGGGACCGCAAGACCTTGGTGGTGCAGGCCACGGGCGGCGGCAAGACGCGCTTGGCCATCGCGTTGAGCGACCTGCTCATGCGCTGCAATTGGGCCAAGCGGGTGCTGTTCCTCGCCGACCGCGTGGCGCTGGTGAGGCAGGCGGTGAAGGCGTTCAAGGTTCATCTGCCGGACGCTTCACCGGTGAATCTGGTCACCGAGAAGGAGACGGAAGGACGGGTGTTCGTCTCCACTTACCCGACGATGATGGGCCTGATCGACGAGGCGAAAGACGGCCAACGGCGGTTCGGGGTCGGCCACTTTGACCTCATCATCATCGACGAGGCGCACCGGTCGGTTTACCAGAAGTATGCGGCCATCTTCGACTACTTCGACGCGCTGCTGGTCGGCCTGACCGCTACGCCGCGCGAAGAGATCGACCGCGACACCTACGGCCTGTTTGGCCTCGAAAAGGGCGTGCCGACGGACGCCTACGATTTGATGGACGCCGTGGCGGACAAGTTCCTCGTGCCGGCGAAGTCCGTTTCGGTGCCGCTCAAATTCCAGCGGCAGGGCATCAAATACGACGACTTGTCCGACGAAGAGAAGGAACAGTGGGACGCCAAGGAATGGAGCGACGACGGCGGCACGCCGGATTTCGTCGAGGCCGAGGCGGTGAACAAGTGGCTCTTCAACATTGATACCGTGGACAAGGTGCTGGCGCACCTGATGACGCGCGGGCAGAAGGTGGCGGGCGGCGACCGGCTGGGGAAGACGATCATCTTCGCCAAGAACCAGGCCCACGCGGATTTCATCCAGGAACGCTTCGACCTCAATTATCCCAGCCTCGCTGGGAAATTCGCCCGCACGATCACGTTCAAGACCGAATACGCGCAGAGCCTGATTGATGCTTTCTATCTGAAGGACAAAGCACCGCACATTGCCATCTCCGTGGACATGATGGACACGGGCATCGACGTGCCGGAAGTGGTGAACCTCGTCTTCTTCAAGCTGGTGCGGTCGAAGACCAAGTTCTGGCAGATGGTCGGCCGCGGCACGCGGCTTTGTCCCGACCTCTTTGCGCCGGGCAAGCACAAGGAGTTCTTCTATCTCTTCGACTACTGCCAGAACCTGGAATTCTTCAGCCAAAACCCAGCAGTGACCGAAGGCTCGCTCAGCGAATCGCTGGGCAAGCGGCTGTTCAAGGCGCGGCTGGAACTCGTCGGCGAACTGGACCGCAGGCTCGCCGGCGTGGCGAGGGAAGGCCCACAAAAAGAAGCGGAACTGCGCCGCGAAGTGGCGGCCATCCTGCAACGCGAGGTCGCCGCCATGAACGTGGATAACTTCATCGTCCGGGCCAAGCGCCGGCTGGTCGAGAAATACGCGCGTCCGGACGTCTGGAATGACCTGAAGCCCGAAGCCTGCAACGAACTAGCGCACGAGGTCGCCGGCCTGCCCTCGGAACTGGAGCCCGAAGAGGAAGAGGCGAAACGCTTCGATCTGCTCCTGTTGAACCTGCAACTGGCGGTGCTGCGGGCCGAGCCCGCGTTCAAGCGGCTCAGCGATCAGGTGAAGGCCATTGCCGGACTTCTGGAGGAGAAGGCCGCCATCCCGATGGTGCGCGAACAATTGCCGCTAATTCAGGAACTCCAGACCGACGAATGGTGGCAGGACGTGACTGCCCCCATGCTGGACACGGTCCGCCGGAAACTGCGGGCCTTGGTGAAGCTCATCGAGAAGGCCCAGCGCAGACCCATCTACACCGACTTCGAAGACGAGCTGGGCGCCGAACGCACCGTGGAACTGCCGGGGTTCGAGGCGGCGGACACTTCCTTCGCGAAGTTCAGGGACAAGGCGCGCGCCTTCCTCCGGGAACACCAAGATCAGCTCACGGTTCACAAACTGCGAACGAACCAGCCGCTGACGGCGCTCGACCTGCAAGAGTTGGAGCGACTGCTCACCGAGAGCGGCTTGGCCCAGCCGGACCAATGGGCCCAGGCGAAAGCGGACAGTGAAGGGTTGGGCCTCTTTGTCCGTTCGTTGGTCGGTCTGGACCGCGAGGCCGCGAACCAAGCTCTCGCGGGCTTTGTCGTGGGCAAGACTCTGGGCGCAAACCAGCTCGAGTTCATGAGTCTCATCGTGGAGCACCTGACTGAACACGGCGCGATGAAGCCCGAGTTACTCTACGAATCGCCCTTCACCGACCTGAACCCACAGGGCCCGGAGGGTCTTTTTAGCGCGCTCCAAGTGGACGAGTTGGTGCGGTTGCTCGACGAAGTCCGCACCCGGGCGGCGGCCTAAACAACTCGTCGGGCGGACTGTGCTCCGGAGCCCTCGCTGCCATCGGCGAATCAGGAAAGTGAGGCGAGGCGACAGAACAAGTTGGCGGTGGGGCGCGGCTTCCGCGCGCCCAGCGGACCAACAAGAGGCCCGATTTTGCCCGGACGCGCTCAGAGCAGGGCGCGATGCTCGAGGGCGAAGCGGAGCAGGGACTGAGCCCCGCGCAGGTTGAGCCGCTCGCAGATGTGCGCCCGGTGGGAATCGACCGTGCGGGGGCTGATACACAGTTCGTGGGCGATTTCTTTGGAAGTGAGATTCGTGCCGATGAGCCGCAAGACCCGCCGTTCCGTCGGCGTCAGCGACGTCAGGTCGGTCGGGCCGGCCGGGGCGGTATCCCGCTTGTCTTTACGCCCGAGGAACTCCTTCAGGCTGGCGCTCAAGAAAAAGCCACCGGCGGCCACCGAACGGATCGCCAGCAACACGTCTTCGCTCGCATTTTCCTTCAGCACATAGGCGGCGGCCCCGGCGCGCAAGGCCCCTTCAAACAGGCTTTCCTCACGGTGCATGGTCAGCACCACGGCGGCGACCCGCGGCTTCATTTCGTGACAGCGGTGGACCAAATCCAACCCCGAATCGGTTCCCAAGTTGAGATCGATGATCGCGACGTCGGGCTGTAGGCCGGCAAGCTGTTGGGCGGCGCCCGTGAGGTCACTGGCCTCGCCCACCACGCACAGCCCCGGCACACTTTCAATCAGGTGGCGGAGCCCCTGACGAAAGATCGGGTGATCGTCGATAATCAGGACGCGGGTCATAGCGGCGGCGTCTTATCGGTGACTGGCACCCTCAGGGTCAACCGTGTTCCCACGCCGGGTTCGCTGTGCAATTCTAGGGTGCCCCGAAGCATCGCCGCCCGTTCTTCCATGATTTTCAGGCCGGACCCGGACCGGCGACCGGCATTTTCTTCATTTTCCTCAAACCCCAAGCCGTTGTCGAAGACCGACAGCTCCAGCATTCCGTCGGTGAGCTGCACCTCAAAGGTGAGCTCCCGGGCGGCGGAATGCTTCAGCGCGTTGTTCAGGGCCTCTTGACCGATCCGGTAAACGTCCAACTCCTGTTCGCCCACGAGCAACCCGTCCACGGGGTCCACCCGAAACTCCAGCCGGCCGTCAAACACTTCGCCGACATTCTGCGCCAACCAGCGCAACGCTTGAGTCAGTCCCAGTTGGTCCAATTCCGGCGGCCTCAAGCCCCGAGCCAACGCCCGCACGCCGCCGATTGCCCGGGCGGCGGTCTCCGAAATGGAGCCCAGTTCCCGGGCCAATTCCGGCGACGAACCGGGTCGGCGCAACGCCATTTCCGCCCGGTTGCGGATCAATTGCAGATCTTGGCCCAAGCCGTCGTGCAGTTCACCGGCCAACCGGGCTCGTTCCTGTTCTTGGGACCGAATCAGGCGCCGGGAGAGGCGGGCTGATTCCTCTTGGCGCCGCCGCGCTTTTCTGAGGCTCAGTTGGAAAAAGAAAACGCCCGCGCCGACCAACAACAGCCCGGCTGAGAGGCGCACGCCCAGCGTCTGCCACCAGGCAGGCGCCACGACCACGGCGACCCCGGTGCCCGGCTCGCTGCGGACGCCGATTTCATTCTGCGCCTGCACGCGGAAGTAATACCGGCCCGGCGGCACCCGGGTGTAGTAGGCGGCACGCCGCGGGCCGGCGTCGATCCAGTCGCGGTCGAAGCCTTCCAAGCGGTAACGATAGCTCACTGCGTGCGGGGCGATGAAACTGGGGCCGACGAATTGAAAATCGAGCCGCTCCTGACCCGGCGGAATCCGCAGCCACGCGAGGCCGTGCGGATCAAAAACCGCCCGCCGCCGACCGGCCGGAGCCGGGGCGTGCCCGAGTTCCGCGGAGGCCAAGAGCACGACTGGCGCTTGGCCATCGGCGCCGCCGCCGACCAGGGATGTCACGGCTTCCGGCCCCTCCAGCGCCATGCGTTCGAGCGAAATCAGCGGCGCCGGCCGGGGTTGCCGGCGGCGCTCGGGCTGAATGGTCGCGAGCCCCTCGGCGGTGGCAAACCAAAGCCGGCCGTCGGCGTCGCGGGCTCCCGTCGGCTGGAGAGTTCCCGTGGTTTCCTCCGAGCGCAGCCCTTTCGCGCGGCCAAAGAGCTCGACCTCCAGCCGGCGGTTGGGGCCCGACTGAAAGGCCTCCAGGCTCGCCCGGCTGATCCGGGCCAGTCCGCGGCCAGTCGCGAGCCACAGATTGCCCGACTGATCTTCGGTGATGGCGTTGATCGTGTTATTCGGCAGCCCGTGGGCCGTCGAAAATTGGGTGAACTGGTCAGCCCGCAGCCGGAACAAACCCCGGGTCAGGGTGCCAATCCAGAGCGTGCCGTCGGCCTCCAAGTGCAGGCTGATCACGACTTCGATGGGGTCCAAGCCGGGCGGTTCGGTGTAGCTGACCATGCCCGCCGCATCGAGTCGGTTCAGCCCATACGAGGTGCCGAACCAGACCACCCCGCGGCCGTCATCCACGATGGCGCGGACGTCGTCGTTCGACAGGTGCTGCTCCTTGGCCACCTCCCGGGCAAGACGGCCATCGCGATATTGCACCGCCCCTTGGCTCGTGCCGGCCCACAACGTGCCCCCGGCGCCGCGGGCCAGGCACCAAATGTTGCGAGATTTCGGTTGTTCCTGCGGGGCCAACGGCGTGAAGGCTTGGCCGTTCCAGCGCACTAAGCCCCCTTGGCGAGTCGCCACCCAGATGCCGCCGTCGTCGTCTTCCTGAAGCGAAAAAACGAATTCATGCGGCAGGCCGTCAGCCCGGGTCAGGCGGCGAGCACCGGCCGAATCCAGCCGCGTGAGCCCGTGCGACGAGCCCACCCAGAGGGCGCCATCAGCCGCCGCCAGCACGCTGGTAATTTCATCGCCGGCCAAACCCTCGGCCGAGCCCAAGGTCACCACGGGGGTGGGGCGCAACTGCAGGAGCCCACCGCCCTCGGTGCTGAGCCAGACCGAACCCTCGCGATCGACGGCAAAGCCGCCCACCGTGCGCGCCGAGGCCGCCCCGCCAGTGGGATAGGAAGCCCACTGGCCATTCTGCCAGTGAATGAGACTTTTCTCCGTGCCCAGCCAGACTTCGTTGGTCGCGGTTTCCCACGCGACGATGGGGATTTCGCCCGCCAGATCCCGGCTAGGCTGCCAGAGTTGAAACCGGTCGTCGCGGAACCGATAAATTCCGGCGCGGGAGCCCAGCCAAATCTGTCCGTTGGGCGACTGCGTCAGGGCGAGGCCGCTGCCGAGATTTACCGGTGGTTCAAGCGGCACCGGTTCAAACCGGTCATTTTTC
This sequence comes from uncultured Verrucomicrobiota bacterium, assembly GCA_903821635.1. Taxonomy (GTDB): domain Bacteria; phylum Verrucomicrobiota; class Verrucomicrobiia; order Limisphaerales; family UBA9464; genus CAIWAH01. The sequence goes on from CAIJLV010000224.1 coordinate 9,971, forward strand.
AGGAGCAAGATTCCACCGCGAAAGGTCAGCACCAGAAGGCGGCCGGCGGCATCCTGCTTGATCCCGGCGATAAACGGTTCCGTCAACCCGCTCACGCCGGCTAGGGAGTGGATTTGTCCACCCGGTTCCCGCACAAAGATGCCGCCCCCGTCGGTGCCGATCCACAACCGGCCATCGGCCCCCAGAAACAGGGTCTTCACCTGTTCATTCGTCAGGCCATCGGCGGCGGAAAAGCGTTCGAACCGCCCCTTCCGAAAGCGCAACAACCCGCCCCCCGCCGTGCCAATCCACAGCCCATCCTCCCGATCCTCGACCAGCGCCGTTACGTAACTGACGGTCAATTCCGGCGTGTTGTTGGCGTCAAACACCTCGAGGGAAACCCCATCGAAACGTCCCAGACCGCCATTCATTGCAAACCAGATAAAACCGTCCCGCGTCTGGGTGATCGCCTCCACTGCGGTAAACTGTAGTTGCTCGCTGCTCGACCAGCGCTTGATCGAATAATCAACCGGTGGGCGCATCCCCGCACCCTCGACGGGCGCCAACGCCAACGCCAAGTGCGCCCACCACAGAGCGGAGCGGAACCAAGCGGAAATGGAGGTTGAGAAAGGCATCAATGAACCGGCGGAGAACTTTCACGTCCCAGCTCCCGGTGGGCAATCCCGGAGAAGTTGATTCTAACCACGCCGCCGAGTCGGGCCGCCGTTGCCGGGCCGCCGTTACCGGCTAATTCTACCGCCGTGTTGAATGACGCTGATCGTGTGCCCCTAGCCGAACTGCCCGCCGACGCCATCGCGGTGCGGGGCGCCCGGGAGCATAACTTGAAGAACCTCGACGTGGATATTCCCCGCGGGAAGTTCGTGGTCTTGACCGGCGTGAGTGGTAGCGGCAAGAGCACGCTCGCCTTTGACCTACTGTTTGCCGAAGGCCAGCGCCGCTTCCTTGATTCGATGAGCGCCTACGCCCGGCAATTCGTCGAGCAACTTGCGCGCCCCGAGGTGGACCTCATCGCCGGCCTGCCGCCCACGGTCAGCATCGAGCAAAGCACCACGCGCGGCGGCGGCAAAAGCACCGTCGCCACCGTCACGGAAGTCTATCACTTCATCCGCCTGCTCTTCGCCCGGCTGGGCACGCAGTATTGCCCGGACTGCGACGTGCCCGTCGCCGCCCAGACCCGCGACGAACTGCGCCTGACGTTGGCCGCCGAAGCCCAGGCCCGCGGTGAACTGACGCTGTTGGCGCCGGTCGTGCGCAACCGCAAAGGCTTCCACAGCGAGATCGCCGAATGGGCACGCAAGCACGGCTACGAAGAAATCCGCGCCGACGCCAAATGGTATCGCACGGACCAGCCGTTCCGCCTCGACCGCTTTACGGAACACGATGTCGAAATTGTCGTAGGCACATTGCCGTCAGGGTCGCCCGCCGCCAACTCAGCCGGGAGCTCGGAGCAAGCGGGCCGCGAGCCGCGCCAACTCGTGGACGACGCCCTCGCCCTCGGCAAGGGCGCGCTGTTCGCGCTCGATAAGCGGGGCCGGCTCACCGTTCATTCCACCGACCGCTCGTGTCCACAGTGCCGGCGTAGCTTCGCCCCGCTTGATCCCAAGAACTTCTCCTACAACTCCAGCCAGGGCTGGTGTCCCAAGTGCCGCGGCTTTGGCGAATTGTTCCACCTCCCGGACACCGAACGCGGCGCCAACGCCGACGCGATCGAGGAAAGCTGGTGGCGCTGGGCCACCGAACGCGAAGTCTGCCCCGAATGCCACGGCGCGCGGCTGAAACCGGAAGCTAGGGCGGTGCGGCTGATCTTGACCACAAGTCCCCTGCCCCAGACCACCGGCAAACCGGGCCACGCGGGCGCAGTGGACGGCGGACTGCGGGGCGCCTGCCCCACGATCAACGACCTCGCCTGCCTCACCGTGGAAGCCGGCTTGGCTTGGGCCGATTCGTTGCGCCTTGAAGGGCGCGGGGCCGAGGTGGCGCGCGACATCCTTCCGGAAATCCGCGAACGACTGCGCTTCCTGCGCGAAGTGGGCCTCGGCTACCTCCAACTGGGCCGCAGCGTGATCACGCTCAGCGGGGGCGAGGGCCAACGCATCCGCCTCGCCGCCCAGTTGGGCTCCAACCTCAGCGGCGTGCTTTACGTGCTCGATGAGCCCACCATCGGGCTGCACAACCGCGACAATGATCGCCTGCTCGCCAGCCTCCACCAACTGCGCGACCGCGGTAATTCACTCGTGGTGGTCGAGCACGACGAGGAGACGATGCGCCGCGCCGACTACATCATCGATCTCGGTCCCGGGGCCGGCGTGAACGGCGGTCAGGTGGTGGCCGCCGGCACGTTGGCGGAATTGCTAGCGAATCCGGCTTCACTCACCGGCCAAATGCTGAAGGCACTAGAAACCAAGACGTATCCCACCCGCGGCGAGCGCCGCCCGGTGGCCTCGGTGGCCGAAGCTGCAAAAAAACGGAAACCCACTGCCTCGTCGGGCAAATCGAAGCAGGTCGAAGCTCAGCCCCCCACGCCGGCCGCGCCGGAGCCAGCTTGGCTCACGCTCCACCACGCCACCCAAAACAACCTTCAGGACCTCACCGTCCAATTTCCGCTCGGCCGCTTCATTGCCGTCACGGGCGTCAGTGGTTCGGGCAAAAGCACGCTGATCAAGGACTGTCTCTTCCCGGCAGTCGAAGCGGCCTTGGCCAAACCAGTCCGGGCTGGACTGCGCCCGCGGCCAGCCCTCGCCGTCACCGGCTGCGAACGCCTCAACGCCGTCCACGAGGTGGATCAAGCGCCCATCGGCCGGACGCCGCGCTCGACGCCGGCGACCTACGTTGGCTTCTTCGACGACATTCGGCAGCTCTTCGCCTCAGCCACCGAGGCCAAGTTGCGCGGCTACGGACCCGGCCGGTTCAGCTTCAATTCCGCACAGGGCCGCTGCCCCGACTGCGAGGGCAAGGGCGTGATCGAGTTGGAAATGAGCTTCCTACCCACCGCGCAGGTGAAGTGCGAACGCTGCGGCGGCGGACGCTTCAACCCCGAGACGCTCGATGTCACGTGGCAGGGCAAATCCATCGCCGACGTGCTGAACCTCTCCGTGGCCGAAGCTCTGAAATTCTTTGCCGCGCACCGCAAGCTCCTGCGGCCCCTAGAAGCACTCCACGACACCGGGCTCGATTACCTAAGGCTCGGGCAAACCAGCCCCACGCTCAGCGGCGGCGAAGCCCAGCGCATCAAACTCGTCGCCCACCTGCTCGGCGGCTTGAAGTCCGCGGCGGCCGATCCGGGCCTGAGCCGGACGGCCCTAGGCGCGCCCCGCCTTCAGAAGCGCGACCTGTTCATCCTCGAAGAACCCACCATCGGCCTGCACATGCAGGACGTGCGCCGCTTGGTCGAAGTGCTTCAGCGTCTCGTGGACGCCGGCCATACGGTCATCGTGATCGAGCACAACCTCGACCTGATCGCGGAAGCCGACTGGGTGCTGGATCTCGGCCCCGAAGGCGGCGCGGGCGGCGGCCAAATCGTAGCCGAAGGCCCCCCCGAACACGTGGCGACCATTGCCGCGTCGCACACGGGACGCTATCTCCGCAGCCTGCTGAAGGGATCCCTCGCCGCGACTCCGCAGCCGACGACGTAGGTCGCCAAAAAAACGAGAACCACCGCCTTTTGCTGCGCTTCATGGACGGACCGCCAACGAAGCGCCGGCTTGAGCTCGACGGCCGGGGCCCTTCCCGGGGAGGCTTCTGATGCACGCATGAGCGCCACCCCCTTCTCCCCTGGGCCCACCGCGAACACCGTTCGGACCGCCGAGGGCAAAACCCTCACCGTGCCGGCCGGTTGGGTCCTGCTGCCGCCGGGGGATGCCGCCCTGACCCGGCGGGTAAAAGCGGCGGGCGATCATTGGGTGGTCGCCGAAAAGAAGGGGCGCAAAGTGTTCTCGCTGGGCGTGTGGGCCGCGGCGGCCACCATTGAAAGCGTGCAAGCCGGACTCCAAGTGGAGCGCTCAACTGAAGGCTTTGCCAAAAAGAAGGCCGCTGACGCCCGTCGCCGGGACCAAGCCCAGGCCGAATACGTCGAAGACTTTCACGGCGCGGTGTTGGCGTTTCTCGCCTTCCACCCGGCGCACGCCCCGCTGGCCGGACGCTTGGCCAAGGCAGTCACCGACCACGCGACTCCGGTCGGGAGCGGCACGGTGGCCCGGACCGAACGCATCCCCGTGGCAGAACGGGCGGAAGCGGCGGTGATCGCCTGGCTGCGGCATCAGACAACCGGGTATGACTCGCTCGTGATTCCACGGGTAAAGGGGAAACGACGGGAGGTGCGGCGCCTGTTGGCCCGCCGATCGCACGAATTGTTGGAACGGTATCGGCGGGGCGAAGTGCCCCCCGCAAGCTGTCCCCTGAAACAAGCGATGGCCGAGTCCACCGCGGAGCAACTCAGGCTGTAGCCGCCAACCGCTCCGCCCACCACCACCGCGCCTCGAAAAACGGGGCCGGGCGTTCAGCGTAGTTCGAACGCGGTTAATTCGCGGCTGTCCCGCAGGTAAAAAATCCCCTCCGCGTAGGCGGGGTGACTGAAGGTCTTGCCGGTGGCTTGGAAGCGACCGAGCTCCTCATACCGGGCTGGATTGGCCACGAGCAGCAGGACTTCGCCGCGGTCGCTGGTCACGAGCAGACGGGTGCCGTCAGTGACGGTCGAGGCTACACTATCGAAGCCCGGTTCCGACCACTTGAGTTTACCCGTGGCCTGTTCGAGGCAGATGTAATCCTTCGCGGGTCCGAGCCCGAACAAGTGGCCCTGCACGAGCACCGGCGTCGACAGGTTAAGCTTCAGGTCACGGTTGAACCAAACGTCGGCCGCCTGAAACGCGGCCCCTTCGTGGGTGACGCGCACGGCGCGAAAGCCGGTTGAATGACTGGCGAAGTAAACCGTATCGCCCGAGAGAATCGGGGTCAGGACATTGCGGTTGGCGTGCGTCTTAAACGGCAGGCGCCACAGTTCGCGGCCATCTTCCGGCGCGACCGCCAACAGGCCTTCACACGTCGCAGTGACAAGTTGCGGGCGGCCCGCCAGCTCCCCGACCACGGGTGATGAATACGTCGTCAAGTCATTGGCCGACTGCCAAAGCCGCTTGCCCGTCAGCTTGTCAAACGCGGCCAAGCAGGCGCCTTGGGCGCTCCCGACCTGCACCAGCACCCGGTCATCCAAGACGACCGGTGAACCGCTGTGCCCCCGGCGATTGGCCGCCCCGACCCCGCCGCTCTTTTCCTCGGTCCAAGTGGCGCCAAAATCGCGGAAGTGGAACCGCCAGCGGGTGGAACCGTCCGCCAAGTTCAAACACCGAAACTCGCCGCGACAGGACTGCGTGTAAGCGCGGTCGCCGTCGATTACCGGGACACACCGCGGGCCAGGTTCAAATTCGTCGGTATACGTTTCCCCCACCGGCACGGCCCACAGCAAACGGCCAGTCGCCGCCTCCAAATAGTGGGCGGTCTCCTGACCATTGGCCTCCGCGACGAGCAGCAAGCGTCCACCCGCCACCACCGGGCCGGCGTAACCATGGCCGACCGGGAGATGCCACCGCTGTTTCGGCGCCGCGGCGAAGGCCGCGGGTAATTTTTCCGCGGTGTAGCCATCACGCTTGAGCCCGCGCCACTGGGGCCAATCGGCCGCTTGGGCAGGGCCCAACCCAGCGGCTAGGGCGAAGCCAAGCAAGCATCCCATTGCGCCGCGTTGGGTCATAAAGTCAGCAGCCATGGACCGGGTTCCGCTTACCATTTTCCATCCACCAGCAGCGAAGTGATGTTCCGCGCGAGATCGTCGGCGACCAACGCCACGCCTTGGCGCTCGGCACTGCCTTGGTTGGCGGAAGATTGGATGAGCGTGCGGCCAAAAACCCGCCGATCGAGCAACACTTCGCCCGAGCCCACCTGAATGGCCTTCACCTGAGCCGTCAGCCGGATTTCATAGTCGCGGACTTGGACGATGTCGTTGGGCTGAAAACTGACGGGCCGCCGCTCATATTTGACCAACTCGCCGGTGACCAAGACATCGGCCCCGTCGCGGCTGGCGAGTTGAAACGTGCCGTCCTGAGCGACCTGCCGACGCAACGCTTGGGCGACCGGTTCACTCAAGCGCGGTTCAATCGTTTGATTCTTAAACAACTTAACCTGGAGGCTGCGCCCGCGGGCGGCGGCGCCGTTGGTCGGTCCCAACTGGTAAGCGCACCCCGCGCCCATGAGGACCACGGCGAGGCAGCCGGCCAAAATTTTGAGGGAGCGAATCATTTTTTCTCCGGATCGGGAACTGGGGTCTTCGCCGGATCGGCCTCGCGGCTGGCCGGGGCCTGATTCGTGCCAGTGCGACTCGAACGGATAGCGTTTTCGTAGTCGGTGATCTTCTTCTGCTGTCGGTCCGCGCGCGGCTTGAGCGCTTCGATTTTCTGGCGAGCCTCCTCGGCAAACGGTGACTTGGAGTCCTTGAGCAGCGACTCATTGTAGTAAACCACCGCGCCCTGATACCGCTTCTTGCGCTCGTAAAACTTCGCCGTTTCAAACGCCCCGCGGGCCTGCTCGCCCCGCATCTCGACGATTAGCGTCTGGGTCTCCGGCAAGCGCTTGTCCTGCGGGTAGAGCGCGCCCAAGTCTTGAAAGGTCGCAATCGAGTTGCCGGCAATCGATTGGTCATATTCGGCGCGTTTGGCCTGCTTGAACCACGCCATGCCCGCCTTGAACAAGGCGTCGGACGCCACCACGTCACGGTCGGCATACTTATCGGCGGCCCGTTGGTAGGCCTTGACCGCCTTGGGATAGTCCTTCTGTTTTTCGCGGGCCGCCCCGACGTTCATGAGCGCTTTGGGACCGGTCTCGTTGAACGGGCCATTTTTCTGGATCGTTTCAAAGAACTGCGCGGTCTTTTCCATCGACGGGAAGAACGGAATGTAGCCCCAGAGCTTGAACCATTGGCCGTCCAAGAAGCGTCCGGCGATTTCAAATTGGCGCTTCAGGACTTCGTCGTAACTCGCGAGCTTGGGGTAGTTGAACAAAGCGCGCTGGTATTCCTTGAAGGCCCGCTCGTCCATTCGCCGGGCTTCGTAGCAACGCCCCACCAAGTATTGGGCTTCGCCGGAGTAGTCCGACAACGGCCAGACCTTGACCACCCGGCGGGCCGCCTTGAGGGCGGTGCGATACTGCTTCTGCTCGAAGAGATCCTTGGCGACTTGGAGCTGATCCTTGGCCCGGTTGCGCCGCCACTTCCCGCCCTCGCCGCCGACGGGTTCGTAGGTCCAACCTTCACCGGCGCGGTAGATGATGGGGGCCGGGCAATGATGCGGGAGGGCCAAGAGGCAAACCAGCATCACGGTCAGGCGGAGGAGCCAACGATTCATGCACGCACAGGCTAGGGATGAAGGGAGGGGGCAAGTCAAGAAACGTGGCCAACGGATACACTGGAGAGTCACGCGAGGTCGGCATTTGAATTTGGGTCATTTTCGGCGTGCACGCATGGAACCTGCTAAATAGCGTTCGCGTATGTTCATCTGGTTGCTCGCCCTTGTGCTCGTTGGCGGCTTTGCCGCACTTGGATTCCAAACGGGGGCCATTCGTTCGCTGGTTTCCCTGCTGGGCGTGCTGCTGGGGCTGGCCTTGGCCTCCTTGGTGGGCGGGGTCTTGAGCCCCTTGGTCGCCAAGCTGACCGAGACCAACCCGCTGTGGCTTTACGGCCTGCCGGCCACGCTCGGTTTCCTCTTGGTCTGGCTCGTATTTTTTGGTGCCGGCTTCGCCGCCCACAAGCCGGTGGAGTTGCATTTCAAATATCGGTCCGACGACGTGACGCGCGACCAGTTTGAAAAGATGAACAAAGCCCTCGGGCTGTTCGTGGGCATGCTCGCCGGGGTGATTCTATTCTTTGCGGCGGGCAAGCCGATGTATTCGACCGGTTACCTGACCGCCCAGACGGCCTCCGAAACCGGCGAATTGGCCCCAGTCAAATGGGTCAACCAATTCCGCTCCGACATGACCAGCTCCGGCTGGGATCGCACTTTTGCTGCCTTAGACGCGACCCCGGCGGTCCGCTACCAAATCGCCGATTTGCTCGGCTTCATCCACGAAAACCCGGCGGTGCGCGCCCGCTTGTTGACTTACCCCCCGTTCCTCAGCCTCGCGGAGAAACCCGAGTTGACCGAACTACTGGGCGACGCCGAATACCTCAAGCTGCTGGATGACAAAGCGGGCATCACCGCCCTCCACAATCACCCCAAGACGCAAGCGGTGCTCACCAGTTCCGACGTGCGGGACGCGCTTGCGAAGGTCGACCTGAAGGATCTGAAATCCTACTTGGAGACCGGCAAGAGCCCGTTGTTTGACGACGAAAAAATCCTCGGCCGTTGGCGGGCGGATGTCACCCCCTCGATCATCGACGCCCGGCGCAAGCGCACCAATTTGCCGCCGGCAGAATTACGCAACTTGCGGGCGGTCTTGGCCACCTTCCTGAAGAATGCCACGGCCGTGGCGTATCCGGATGGGCGCTTCGTCCTGACCGTGCCGCTGCCCGCATTGCCCAAGGCACCCGAAACCGCCGCGGACGGCTCGGAAGCGGCCGCAGGCACTCCCGCACTGGACCCGATCCTCGCCCAGCGCTATGGACTCCGCCCTGGTTCTCCTGCGGTTACCGCCACCCCGGGCACTGCCGCCGCTCCGACCGACCCGATTTCGTTGGCCAAGAAATACTTCCCCAATCTCGGCGGCCAAGACGGCAAGGGTTTGGCGGCATTGACCGCCGAAGGCACGTGGTTGCGCTCTGGAGTCCGTTACCTGATCTCGTTTGAGCAAGGCGGCAAAAAAGACGTGCGCGACAGTGGCATCAATGAGGCCGGCCGGTTGGAGATTCCGCTTTCGGAGCTGAAGCTGAGCCTGTTTTTTGTGCCCGCCCAATAAGCGCTCGCCAAGGCCCTGTTAGAAACAAAAACGCCCGCGGTCAACGCGGGCGTTTTTGCGGCGCCTCACAGCGGCGGGAGAGCCTATTCGCGGAGATAAAAACGCATCTGGCGGTCCGTGCGGGACGGCAGCGCAAACACATTTTCGGGAGCGGTGCCCGCCGACTCGGAGAGCACATACCCCACCGGCACGACGGCGGCTTCACGGTGGTTCGGTAACAGTGTTGGATTGCCCACCAACGCCGGCGATAGCGTCGCCGAAGGCAACGGCGCCACGCCACCCACCGATTCATCTAGGTGCAACGCGGCGAAATGTTCAGGGTCAGGCAACTCCTCATCGCGCAGATTGACGAGCGTGCCCCCGATGATTAGGACCCCGGCCAACGCGGCCAAATTGGCGGCCGCTAGCAATCGCTGCCATCCTTGGGAGGCAAAAATCGGACTCCACCAAGGCTGGGCACCAGTAGCCCCCTCCCGCTCAATCCGAGCCCAAACCTGACTGGAAAACCGGTCAAAATAACCGGGAGGGGGCATCTCATGGCGCTTCAGGGCCAGCAGGCGGCGCAAACCTTCAAATTCTTCCGGAGACTGACTCATGGCTTATTTGATGAACTCGGCAAGCCA
>CAIJLV010000225.1 GCA_903821635.1 uncultured Verrucomicrobiota bacterium
GCGGCAACTCCGTAAAGCGATGCCTCAACCCCTAATTCACCGAGCTGATTGCACAATAAATTGCCTTGGGGTAAAGAAAAATTAAAGCAGGCCACCGTCAAATTCAAGCCTTGCCTGTATCCAAAAACCATATCATCGTGGGCCACTGTTCCTGACTCAAAATCCAGTATTTCTGTTCCGAAAAGTCTCTGACTGACGGAGACAATCCTGAATCCCGGCTTCCCAAACACCCCCCCGATCACAGCTTCAGCCTCCTGTTTTGAAGAGATCGTATAAGCTTCGCAATTAGCAATTGCACAAAAATCTGCCAGATTGTTCAGGCTTGACTGGATTCCTTCATAACCCGCACCCAGGAAGACTGGGCCGAGTCCATCAACGTATTCATCCGCAATGCCCGCATGAGCGGCGGTATCATCGCCGGCATTAGCCTGCTCGTGGGCGGCATCGGCATCATGAACATCATGCTCGCAAGCATCAGCGAACGCATCCGCGAGATCGGCATCCGCAAAGCCGTGGGTGCTGGCTCAGGCGATGTCTTCATCCAAATTCTCATTGAGAGCACGGTCATCGCCATCGTCGGTGGCGCGACCGGCCTCGCGACTAGCTTTGGCCTGATCAAGCTCATCGGGATCATCACGCCGACGGACAACGCGCCGGTAATCACCATCGGTTCGATGGCCTTGGCCTTTGGTGCCAGCGTCGGCATCGGAATTCTGGCCGGACTAATCCCGGCCTTTAAAGCGGCGCGGATGAACGTCATTCAAGCACTGCGCTACGACTGATGAACCTCTTCAACACCATCGCCGTCGGGCTGAAGGAAATCTGGGCCCACAAGTTCCGCTCGTTCCTGACGATGCTGGGCATCATTCTGGGCGTCGCTTCGCTGGTCGGCATGTCTGCCATCATCAAGGGCATGGAAAACGGCATGAAGGAAGCCATGGTTGCCATGGGTGGGGTAGAAAAAGTGCTACTGCAAACCCAACCCGTCCCGGCTTGGCAAGACCACCTCGCCGATCAAGCCCCCGGCCGCACCATGGCGGACGTGATTGCGCTCAAGGAAAGCGCCCCGCTTATCCGGGTTGTTTCCCCGGAAATTTCCATCGGCGAAGCCGTCGTCAGTCGCGGCGAAAAAAGCACGGTTCCCTCCGAAGTGGTCGGCTGCTGGCCCGAGGTGCTGGACATGAACCTCCATACCTTGGAACACGGCCGTTTTTTCAATGATCTCGACGAAAAGAACGCCAGTAGCGTGTGTGTCATCGGCACTGGGATCCGGGACGAGCTGTTTGGCAGCCCGGACGAGGTCGGCCGAGAGATAATCCCCTTGGGCGAATTGATCCTCATTGGCGGGCAACCGTTCACCATTGTCGGCATGTTCCAACACTACATGGGCGAGGAAGAGGCCAAACAGAGGCTGATCGCCAAACAACTCAAGGACAAGCAGGAGCAGGGAGGCGGGCCTAAACGTCAGCGGGGCTTTGGCCGGCGTGGCGGCTGGGCTTTTTGGCGCAAGAACATGACCGTCCTGATGCCCCTGAACACCGCTTACATCAAGTTTCGAGCGGCCGGCGACAAAGATGGCATTGTCGACCAGCGTCTGAGCGACATCGACATCAAGGTCGCCGATTTCAGCCGGCTGGAGGAAGCCATTCAGCAGGCCAAAAACGTCCTTATGCTTACCCACCGCGGCATTGAGGATTTCACCTTTCAGACGCAGGAGAACCAGATCGAATCCATCGATAAGCAGATCAAACACGCCCGCCTCAGTGGCGGTTTGATCGCCGCCATCAGCCTGCTGGTCGGCGGCATCGGGATCATGAACATCATGCTGGCCAGCATCAATGAGCGGGTCCGCGAGATCGGTATCTGTAAGGCCATCGGCGCAACGGGACCGGACATTTTTATCCAGATCTTGGTAGAAAGCGTCGTGATCTCCCTACTAGGCGCCCTCACCGGCCTAGTCGCCTCGGAGATGTTGGTTAGCTTACTGGCCAATATTAGCCCCACCCAAAACACGCCCGTCATTACCCGTTCAGCGGAATTGGTGGCCCTCGCGTTCAGCATGTTGGTGGGCATTGTCGCCGGTCTGATTCCTGCAGTGAAGGCCGCCCGCTTGAACCCCATCCAAGCCCTCCGCTACGAATAAAGCCTCTGCGGCTCGCTTCGGTCGGTATCCGCCAAACTTTCCGCCCCGCTCAGTTTGGGCGATGTCAGGTCACTTCCAACTACAACTCAGGTGAGGCCACGCGCCCCCCCCGAGTCATCGACTCCGCGTCTGCCTACTCGTAGCGCAAGGCGTCGATCGGATCGAGGTTAGCCGCTTTGAGGGCCGGGAAGAACCCGAAGACTATCCCAATCACCGCACTGACCGTAAAGGCCATGATGACCGAACTATTTGAAATCAATGTCGGGAATTGGAAGAACTTGGTCAGCAATGGCGCCAGCCAATAGCCGGTGGCAATTCCCAGCGCGCCGCCCACGATGCTCAACAAAACCGCTTCGGTGAGGAATTGCCGCAGGACATCACGACCACGGGCGCCAACGGCCAAGCGAATCCCAATTTCGCGGGTTCGCTCCGTTACGCTAACGAGCATGATGTTCATAATGCCGATGCCGCCCACGACCAGAGAAATGCCAGCGAAGAAACCGATCAATATCGTCATGATTCGGTTGTTGGCGTTGAAAAAATCTGAGGTCTCCTGCTGGGTGCGAACCATGAAGTCGTCGTCCTTGCCTTCGCCGATCTGATGCCGTTGTCGCAACAGTTCCTCCAACTGGAGCTTTACGTCGGCAATGATCGCAGGTGAATCGGCTTGAACAAACATCGCCCGAAACTTCGTATCGCCGGACAGACGCTTCATCACACTGGTGTAGGGCACCAAAATGATGTCGTCCTGATCTTGGCCGAAACTGCCGGACCCCTTGGCTTCGAGCCAACCGAGGACCGTGAAGGGGGCGTTTTTAATGCGGATAATCTGACCGACCGGATCGATGTTTTCGCCAAACAGCGTCTTGGCGGTGGTGGACCCGATCAAACAAACTTTGTTCGCATTACGGACGTCGGTGTCTGAAAAATTATCTCCACTGCGAAGATTCCACGACCGGGCCAGCAGGTATTCATCACTGACCCCGGAAACTTGGACGGACGTATTCTGGTTGCCGACGGCAATTTGCCCTTGGGTCCGAACCTCCGGACTCACCGCCGTAACGCCCTGCACTTCCCGGCGCACCGCATCGTAGTCCGCCGCCGTCAGGTTGGGCGCCATGCCGAAACCGCCGCGAACACCACCCCGCGTCATGTTGCCCGACATCACCGTGAGCAGATTGTTGCCCATGCTCGCAATCCGTTTATCCACCTCCGCCTTGGCCCCTGTGCCCATACTCACGCCGACGATCACCGCCGAAATACCCACGATGATGCCGAGCATGGTGAGGAACGAACGGAGCACATTGCGGCGCAAGGCGCGCAGAGCGATTTTAAGGACGGCAAACATGGCTCAGGCGAGTTGAACGGCTTTTTGTTCAGCCTCAAGATGGGCCAATTCGGCACTGGCCAAGAGCCGATTTTCCACCGCTTCGTCGCTGCGGACCAGCCCATCTCGCATCACCACCACACGACGGCAGTAACGGGCAATATCAAGTTCGTGGGTTACCATGATGACCGTCATACCTTGATCGTTGAGTTGCTGGAATATCCCCATGATTTCGATGCTCGTGCGGGAATCCAGATTCCCAGTGGGCTCGTCGGCAAGCAGCAACTTGGGTTGATTGACCAACGCCCGTGCGATCGCAACCCGCTGCTGCTGGCCGCCAGAAAGCTGGCTGGGCGTATGATCGGCTCGCTGACCGAGCCCGACCATTTCAAGGGCCTTCAGCGCCCGTTCACGTTGCTCTTTCGCCGGCCGCGGCGGTCGGGTGTAAAGCATGGGCAACTCGACGTTTTCAACGGCCGTCGTTCGTGAAAGCAAGTTGAAGCCCTGAAAAACGAACCCGATCTTCTGGTTCCGTAGGTCCGCCAGTTGATCGCGGTTCAATTCGCCCACATTAACCCCGTCGAGCAGGAAACGCCCGCTGGTGGGCCGATCCAAGCAGCCGAGCGTGTTCATCATCGTGCTCTTGCCGGAACCGGAAGCCCCCATGATCGCGACGAATTCGCCCGGCTGGATCGCCAACGTAACCCCTCGAACAGCATGCACTTGAACCTCACCACTGGTGTAGGTCTTACGGAAATCTTCCAACTGGATAACTGGAACAGTCACGCGAATCAGGGGGCTAAGGTTAGGCTCACTCGCGACTCAACGCCGGCCCCCACCGAACGGACTGCCGAAAGGATTCGGCGTCGGACCAGTGCTGGCCGTCGTCGGATTTGCGACGAGCCCAACGACCACAATATCATTCTCTTTGAGCCCCTCGCTCACCTCTAGGTAGGTTCCGTCACTGATTCCGGTCTTGACCGTCACGGCGGCGACAACGGGGTTTCCAGGCGTGGACCGTTCCCGATCCATTAGGTAAATCGTGCGGATAGCGGGCCCTTCATCCGAAGCACTGTTGCTGCGGCGGGCGCCGCCGCCCATTCCCATAGCCCCGCCACCGTCTCCGCCCGCGCCACCGGGGCCACCGCCCTCGGCCATGCGTTGACGCATGCGATCACGAATCTGGCGATATTCGGTCAACTGCTCCGGAGTGAGCGAAGCCTCGTATTTGACCTGCTCTTCATCGGTCGGCCGGCGCCGTTCAGCCCGCCACGGTGGCACTGGGAGATCGCCAAACATTCCGCCACTTCCGCCCGGAGTCCGCAGCCCGGGAGCATTAGTGCCCGCCGACTTGGCGACCGTGTCATTGGTCGAGCCGATCAGAATGCTCGCCGGCGGGCGGAATCGCAGAGCCGCGGTCGGGATGCGCAAAATGTTGGTCCGCTGCGCCGTAATAATGGAGGCGTTGGCGGTCATTCCCGGACGCAGCTTGAGATCACTGTTATCCACTTCGACGACTGTAGTATAAGTCACCACATTCTGGTTGGTGACTGGCGCGAAGCGGACCTGCCGCACTCGGCCCCGGAATTTTCGATTCTGAAACGCGTCCACCGTGAAGTCCACGGCCTGCCCTTCAACCACGCCGCCGACATCCGCCTCTGACACAGCGGCTTCAATCTGCATCTTGGTCAGATCGTTCGCGATCTGGAACAATTCCGGCGAATTGAAGCTCGCCGCCACCGTTTGACCGGCTTCAACTTTACGCGAAATGACCATGCCGCTGATCGGGGCCAAGATCGTCGTGCGATCCAAGTCGACCTTGGCACTTTCGACCGCAGCAACGCGGGTTTTCACATTCGCATCAGCCTGCAATAAGGCGACCTCAGCCTGTTGGTTTTCGGTCTCAGAAATCAGTTTGGAAGCAAAAAGATCCTTGGCCCGCTTGGCGTTGAAGCGGGCGAGTTCATAGCCGGCTTGGGCGTTTGCCAGTTCAGCTTCGACGCGCGCTAGGGCTCGCTCGTAAGTCGCTGGATCGATCTTTACCAAGACGTCGCCTTCGCGGACCCGTGAGTTAAAATCCACCTTCAACTCGGTAATGATGCCAGAAATCTGACTACCGACGGTGACTACCCGCACTGGAGTGATCCCTCCGTTGGCGGTCACCGATTGAATGATGTCCCCACGCACCACCAAATTGGTGCGCAACTCGGGTGTCCCACTCCCCGAGGCCCCGGCGGTCCCGCGCCACCTAAAGTAGCCGTAGCCCGAGCCACCGAGCACTGCGACGATGACCAGCCATTTCAGCCAGCCGGAATTGCCTGAACTTGCCATGAGTTAAAAAGTCCTAAAAAAGTCACGCCGCGTCGAAACTACCCCTGACCCAATCGTGCGTTGGGCTCGAAACATACCGCAACCGGGCTCAACCGGCGCCCCTGCCTGGACGCGAGATTGACCACCCCAGACCACCCCACTGCCGCTGAAGGTCGGGACGCACGCCCCTGCATGCTCGCGGAGACTGCCCGCAACGACAGCGGTTACGGCAAAAATCAACCCACTGCCACCAACCTGTGCCCCACGCCCACCCTGCTGGGCGATTGAGGACTGAAGCGAAGTTTCGGCAGGACGACGTGGGAATCCAACGCCGTCGGAAAAACCAGTCCCCGCAGTCCCCGGCCCAGTTGCCTAGGCGCACCAAGCACCCTCTAAAAGCCAACGAGACGTTGCCCGAAGACCTTTTCAAGCGTTGGCAACGACTCTAGCGCCCCGGGATTCGCACCGCCGGCAGCAGGCGAAATGAGGCCAGGTTCCAGCTCACCGTTCACCACGCGGCTTGCGTCGTTTCAGGCCGCTCCCGTAACTTCCGCCCACTTCGCGCATGAAGATCTACATTGACGGACAATTTTTCGACGAAGCGGACGCCAAAATCAGCGTGTTCGATCACGGCCTGCTTTACGGCGATGGCGTGTTTGAAGGCATTCGCATGTATCACAACCGGGTCTTCAAATTGCGCGAGCACATTGAGCGCCTGTGCTGGTCGGCCAAAGCCATCCTCCTCGATATTCAAATGACGCCGGAGGAATTGATCGCCGCAACGATCGAAACCTGCCGCCAAAACGGCCTGCGCGATGGTTATATTCGACTCGTGGTGACCCGCGGAAAAGGCACGTTGGGCCTCGACCCTCGTAAATGCCCAAAGGCTTCAGTCATCATCATCGCCACCACGATCCAACTCTATCCGGACAAGACCTATACCGAGGGTTTGGCCATCGCCACGGTCCCGACGACCCGTAATCTGGTCAACGCCGTCAACCCAGCGATCAAATCCCTCAACTACCTCAACAACATCTTGGCCCGGATCGAGGCCAACAATGCTGGCGTCGAAGAAGCCATCATGTTGAACAGTGATGGCTTCGTGGCGGAATGCACGGCCGACAATGTCTTCATCGTGCAAAAGGGCCGACTATTTACGCCGCCACTGAGCGCTGGCGCCCTCTACGGCATCACCCGCAACACAGTGCTCGAAGCCGCCTGCGAGCTGGGAATTCCAACCGGCGAACCCAACCTGAGTCGGTATGACCTCTACATCGCTGACGAGATGTTTGTAACTGGCACCGCGGCCGAAATGGTTCCGGTGGTGAAAGTTGACGGGCGCATCGTCGGAGATGGAAAACCCGGCCCCATCACTGGCAAGCTCCTCGCGGCCTTTCGCGAAAAAACCAAAACCGACGGCGAAATCATTTTCCCCTGACGCCTTGCTGCAAGTCGGCTCACTGCCACCGATCCCTTCCTCCGGCCAGAATTAGCCCCAACTGGTGCACGTTTCAGCACTGGTTGGACAGGACTTAACCTTAAAGGGGTAGGGAAAATTCGAGTCCAGATTTGACTTCGGTGAATAAATTCACCAACTGTATGAGTCGTCACACACATTCCTGATTATGCGTAGCTCACTTCATCCTCCATTCAAGACCCGCCGCGCTGGATTCACTCTGATCGAGTTGTTGGTTGTAATCGCGATCATTGCCATCCTCGCAGGTATGCTCTTGCCCGCTTTGGGCAAGGCCAAAGCCAAAGCGATGTCGGTCAAAGTCTTGAGCAACAACAAGCAGTTGATGGTGGCGATGCACCTGTATGCCGGGGACTATACCGACTTGCTGCCGCCAAACCCGGACGACGGCAACAAAGAGGCCGGCCGTAACTGGTGCCCGGGCAATGTGGCCCCAGGTTCCCCCGATGAGGCCAATTCGGATATCCTTAAAGATCCGAAGTTGTGCCTGATCGCTCCTTACATCGGCAACAGCGTCGAAATTTTCGTCAGCCCCTTCGACCAAAAGCCTGCGAAATCTTCCTACAAGACCGCGGACGGACGTATCCTCAAGAAACGGGCTCGGTCGATCGCGATGAGCCAAGCCGTAGGCACCGATGGCAATCGGGCCACCGGCAGCCGCACTGCGGTCGCCGGACCTTGGCTGGATGGCAGCCACGGACACACTCTCGGTAAAACCTACTTCACCTACGGCAAGATGGGCGATTTCAACTCCCCTGGAGCCTCCAAAACTTGGGTGTTCATGGATGAAGACCCAGCCAGCATCAACGACGGTGGTTTGGCGATCGCCGCTGAAACCCCGAGTTGGATCGACTGGCCCGCCTATTTCGGCAGCGGCACCGCTGCTCTGGCCTTCGCCGATGGTCACTCTGAAATCCGCAAATGGGTGTCAGGTGAGACTCAAGTTAAGGCAGGAAACGTCGGTCAGCGCGCGCCGAAAACAGCTCAAGGCAAAAATGATCGGTCTTGGATTAGTGAGCGCACCACAGCCCGGATAAACGGCGTCGCTCTGAGGACCTTCTGATCGTTCACCAACCTCTAGTAGTTATACACTGCCGCCTTCGGGCGGCATTTTTCTTTTCCCGATGGAAAACCGGCTATCCCAAGCGCGCCCGAATGGCAAAAATGCCTAGCTGCTACGCCGTTTGGGCGTCCAGTTTCGCAGTCTATTCTCATTAGCCTCGGCCGAGCGTGATTCTTCACGTCGCAGGCGCAGACACTCGTTTGTTACTTTGCTGCCCAAGATTGAGTCCGCGTTTGACTTATCCGAGCGACTCCGCTGACCGTATGAGGAGTAAGACTCCATCATGACTATGCGTTCCCAAGCCCCACGTTCCGGGTTCACTCTGATCGAGTTGCTGGTCGTCATCGCCATCATTGCGATTTTGGCTGGCATGCTTCTGCCAGCATTGGGCAAAGCCAAGACGAAGGCCCAAGGCATCCTGTGCATGAACAACAGCAAACAACTGATGCTCGCTTGGAAGCTCTACGCGGGGGATAACAGTGATCGATTGGTGGCGTCCCTCACCATGCCCGGTCGGCCGATTTGGATGGAAGGGGGGCTCGGTTTTCCGGGTGATGCTAGTCAAACCAACAATCGCTTCGTCACGAACGGACCGCTTTTCAAATATGGGGGCAGTTCGCTGGCAATTTACAAATGCCCAGCAGATCGGGCAGCGATGGGAAAAATTGGGGGACCAAACGGAAGATTCACCCCGCGAATCCGGAGCATGTCCATGAGTCAGGTATTCGACTTTGGTGGCTGGCTACCACCTGAAAAATACCGCCTTTACTCCAAAGACGGTGACATCGTGCGCCCCTCAAACACGTTCGTTTTTGTCGAGGAACACTCCGACAGTATTAATGACGCGGCGTTTGCCGTGCAGATGATTTTGCCCGACGCAAAAAGCGGTAACATTATCGACATGCCCGCGGCCTACCATAATGGAGCGTGCGGTTTCGCATTCTCCGACGGGCATTCGGAAATCCACCGTTGGGTTGGCCAAACCATCAAACCAAAGGTGAAATACGACGGCAGCGTGGTGACGTGACCTCGCCAAACTGAGCCGGGAGGAGTGAGAGTCTGGGCCGAAGAAAGGACCAGACGATGAAAGGCAAGC
>CAIJLV010000226.1 GCA_903821635.1 uncultured Verrucomicrobiota bacterium
CCATGGGGTGTATTTGGTGATCAACCGCTGGGGCCGAAATCGGCTCCAGCGCTGGCCCGCGGTCGGGTGGGGTCTGACGATGCTATTCGTCACCTTGGCGTGGCTGCCCTTTTATGAAACCCGCGGGGCGCAACTGGTGGCCAAATTTAAGGCGCTGCTGACGCCTGCGGCATACGGCCCAGACCAACTCGCCGCTGCGCTCACGCATTGGGACGGCGGCAATCGGTTGGTCTTGGGCGCATTTTTGGTTTTGGCAGCCGGCGGGGTGCTGGTGGAGGCGCTGAGCCTGCGGCGGGGGGGGGAACCGTATTCGCTGTTCCGGCGTGGCCCTGTGCTGGTGTTGCTCGTCATTTTGACCGTTTTGATGGCTCCTGGAGTGAACAATGGCTTCGTCTACTTCGCCTTCTGAACCGCGCCGATTCCGGCCCGCCGCCTGGCTGTTGCTGACAGGTCTGGCGGCTTGGGGACTGGCCTTGGTTTACACGCTGCGGCTGAACCCGGAGATCGCGTTCCACCGGAGCTCCCGGCAGCTCAAACAGGCCGCCGCCGAACGCGTCCGCCGTGAACACGGCGCCGTCGTTTTCTTCACCGCCGGGTCAAGCGGCATGTTCTCGGTGGACGCCACCCGCCTACAGCAAAAGCACGGTTTGCCCGCGGTTAATTTTGCCTTGGGGGCCGGATTGGGCCCGGGCGTCATCCTTCAGGCGGTCGCGGCAGAAGCCCGCCGGGGCG
This sequence comes from uncultured Verrucomicrobiota bacterium, assembly GCA_903821635.1. GTDB lineage: Bacteria > Verrucomicrobiota > Verrucomicrobiia > Limisphaerales > UBA9464 > CAIWAH01. Next base: position 733 of record CAIJLV010000226.1, read on the forward strand.
ACACGCTGGTGGTGGCTTTCGAGCCCTTTTTGCTGACGGAACCCATGGAGCCCACCGCCATGGGCATGCAGTTTAGCTTTGCCACCGGCCATCCTGAGTGGGTGACGAAGCCCTTCTTAGCCGTGCCACCAGTCGCTTGGCCGAGCGCCCTCCTAGCATTGCGGCCGGGCGGCTATCACTGCGTCACTTTGCTGGGCAAACTAGTCACCCGTCGCCCATGGTATCGTTACCACCTTCGCGACGTGGACCCCAATGGACTGGCCGTCACCGACGTCCGCCTGCCGCCGAACGGGCCGCCCGAATTTGCAGCGACCCTGCCGCCCGCCGCCACGAACCTGCTGACCTCACTCGCGACTTGGGGGCAAGCCCACGGGGTGAAGTTACTTTATTCCCTACCGTGGGGCCATTGCCCGACCAACGAGATCGGCCGCGTGCAACGCCGCAACGCCAACTTGGTGCGGCAGATCGCGGCGTATATGCCCGCCCTCCGCGACCCGGCCCTCGGCGTTCACCCGGTGGCGGAAGATTTTTCCGACTCGGTCTGGCACCTCACTCGTGAAGCCGCAACCCGCCGGACTGACGGGCTGGCCGAATTGCTCCAGCGCGACGAATTTTGGAGCCTAGCCGAACTCAACCAACTGGCCCTGCCCTAGGCGTGGGCGACCGTCCACGGGTTGCGGCTCGCTACCGTCACTCCTCGAATTCGGGTTTTTTGTTGTTTGGCGCAGGGTCTTGCGCCATTAACCGCCCCTTCTTTTGCGATGGCACTTATTGTCCAGAAGTTTGGTGGCACCTCGGTGGCCAACCCCGAGCGGATCAAAAACGTGGCTCGCCGCGTCGCGAAGTATCGTGCGCAAGGCGATCAGGTCGTCGTCGTCGTCTCCGCCATGAGCGGGGTGACCGACAACCTGATCAAGCTGGCCAAGGAAATCGTTCCTTTGCCCGCCGAACGCGAACTGGACATGCTCCTCGCCACGGGCGAGCAGCAAACCATCGCCTTGGCCGCCATCGCCTTGCATTCGCTCGGGATTGAGGCGGTCTCCCTGACTGGCGCCCAAGCTGGCATCGTCACCGACGGGGTGCACACCAAGGCGAAGATCCAGAACATCACCCCCAAGCAGGTCCACTCGCTGCTGGATGCCGGCAACGTCGTCATCGTGGCTGGCTTCCAAGGGCAGACCGACGCCGGTCAAATCACCACGCTCGGCCGGGGGGGCAGCGACCTGACCGCCATCGCGTTGGCCGCGGCGCTGAAGGCGGACCTGTGCCAGATTTACACTGACGTGGATGGTGTCTACACCGCCGATCCCCGCATCGTTCCCACCGCCCGCAAACTACCTGAGATCGCCTACGATGAGATGCTTGAGCTCGCCGGTTCCGGCGCCAAAGTCATGCAACTCCGTTCGGTCGAGTTCGCCAAAAAATTCAACGTCGTCTTCGAAGTTCGCTCCAGTCTCAACGAGAATCCCGGCACCATTGTGAAAGAGGAAACCAACAGCATGGAGGATGTCGTCGTCCGCGGCGTGTCGCTCGATAAGAATCAAGCCAAGATCACGCTCTTTGCCGTGCCCGATCAACCGGGCCGCGCGGCCCGAATCTTCCGGTCGCTCAGCGACGCCTCGATCAATGTGGACATGATCGTCCAGAACGTGAGCCACGCGGGCGGAGCCCCTGCCACCGACCTGAGCTTCACCGTGGACAAACCGGACCTGCTCAAGGCCAGTCAAGTCATCAACGGGCTCAAGCCGGAAATCGGCTTCAAGGACTCGGTGGCCGACGAAAGCATCAGCAAACTATCCATCGTCGGGGTCGGTATGCGCAGCCACAGTGGCGTCGCCGCCAAGATGTTCGACGTGCTCGCCCAAGAGGGGGTGAACATCGGCATGATCTCCACCAGCGAGATCAAGATCAGCGTCGTGATCGAACTCGCCAAGGGCGAAGCCGCGATGCGCGCACTGCACACCGCGTTCATCGGTTGACCCCGGTTGGGAAATCGCCGCCGAAACCTTGGTCCCGGGCGTTTCACCCGGAGACTTGCTTCGCCCTACCGATTCCGGCTCCCCTCGGCGGGTGAACCCACCGGCACGGAAACTCGTCTGGCTGCTGCGGGCTGTAGGCGGCCTCGACTTGTTGGCGTTACTAGCCGTGGCGATGCCCTCCGAATGGCACGCCTACGCCCACACCCGCCTCGGGCTAGGCGCCATGCCCGATTCGCCCATCGTCGTTTACCTCGCCCGCTCGGCTTCGGCGCTCTACGCGGTTTACGGTGCGCTGTTACTCTTCTTGGCGACGGATGTGATTCGCCACCGGCCCGTGATCCGATTTCTCGCTGGGGCAGCTCAAGTCCATGCGTTCGTCTTGGTCGGCATCGATTGGTTTGCTGGCTTGCCGCTCTGGTGGCTGTTGGCGGAGGGAATCGGCTACGCCGGTTGGGCAGCGCTGGCGCTGTGGTGGTCGCCGGCGACGCTTGAGACCGAGGGCAGTGACACGGGGGCCAGGCGACTTGGAAAGAATTGAACCGCCGAGGCGCGCACTCCGCGTTGGGACCGCACCGGAAAGAAGCCGATTGCGGTGGCCCAGTGGCCAAAAAATCATCTCCCCACGTAAACGCGCGGCAACCGGTGACGCCAGTTCACCAACACGTCGTAGCTCACGCTGCGTTTGAGCGCGGCGAGTTCCTGAACGGGGATTGTTTCCCCGCCCTGACTCCCCTGTAGCACCGCCTCGTCGCCCACCTCGGCGGCGGGCAAGTCGGTGAGATCCACCATCAACGCATCCATCGTGACGCCGCCAACGATGGGCACCCGCCGCCCGTGGAGGAGCACCGAACCCTCGTTGCGCACCCGCGGATACCCGTCGCCATAGCCGATCGGCAGCACCCCAATCCGGCCGGGCCGTTCAGCCCGCCAACGCATCCCGTAGCCGACGCTGTCACCGGGTGCGACCAGTTGGACCGCGACCAGTCGGGCTTTGACCGACATGACGGGGGTCAGCCCCGAAATCCGGCGGCAGACTGCCGACGGATAGATCCCCTGCGCCAAGATCCCCACTCGGACGACGTCAAAATGAGCCTCCTGCAAGTCGAGAAAACCGCCCGAATTGCACTGATGCACCAAGCGGGGATTCACCCCGGCCGCACGCAAGGTGGCCAGACTGTGCTCGAAACGCGCGAGCTGGTTGCGGGCAAAGGTTTTGTCCAACTCATCGCTCTGCGCAAAGTGGCTGAGCACACCGGCAAATTCCAAGCCGCTCAGTTCAGCCAACTCCCGGCTCCACGTGGCGGCCTGCTGCCAAGGCAGGCCAAAGCGATTCATGCCCGTGTTGAGCTTCAAATGGACGGGCACTGGACGCCCCCGTTGTTGTCCCAGTTCGCTGAGTTGCCGGGCGATCTCCAAGCGACCGACGCAGGGTTCGAGGCCCAGTTCGAGCACCCACGGCAGCTCGTCAGGCAGGCGTTCCCCGAGCAGAAGGATGGGCGCGGTGATGCCTGCTGTGCGCAATTCGGAAGCTTCGCTCAGAGTGAAGACGGCCAACCGATCCGCGCCGTGCTCCAAGGCCACCCGCGAAGCTGGCCCGACGCCGAGCCCATACGCGTCATCCTTGGCCACAAATAGCAGGCGCGTCGCCGGCGGCAGCTCGGCCCGGAGCTGGCGGAAATTCTGCGCCAAGGCCGCCAGATCGACCTCCACCCAGGCGGAGCGGGGCAAAGATGGCCGGTTCATTCGTTGCCGGGGGGCCAGAGGGATTCACCGACATCCGTGCGGAAGTAACTGCCCAGCGAGTGAATCTGCCGAATATTTTCGTAGGCGAGGCGGATGGCTCCCGGCAGGGATTCCCCAACCGCCGCCACATCACAAATCCGGTGCCCGGTGGCTTCCAGCAAGCCATCAGCCCGAGCGGCCACCTCCTGCCACCAAACGTCACAGGTGAAATCCCCGGTGACCGTTACCGGCACCCGGGGGCCGGTCAATTGGGTGAAGGGATAGCCGTAACCGGCTAAGGTCAGGTTGCAGCCGAAAACCGCTTCCGGCCGCCAGCGCGGTGCCAACGGCTCGTTGCGGGCGCAACGGACAAACGTATCGAACGAGTTTTCCAACATGCGGGCAATCAACGGCCCACTGGTGACGCCCAGACGGACGTTATATTCGAGCACATGCCAGCGACCGTCAGCGAACATGCCCGTCACTTGGACGGGTCCATGGTAGTTCACCTCGCGAAACCAAGGCTGCAACGGCGTCAACAGCTCGCGCACGAGCCCATATTTGTCCCCGGAATCTCGCTCAACGAGTCCGCCCAGCGGCGCGCCGGCCACGATGCCCAAATTGCCGTCAAACGCCCGCTTGTATTCTTGGTTGGTCACTAGCGGATAAATCTCCCCCCCGCTCACCAGCGCGATGTGACCCGCCTCCCGTCGGCCCAGATATTCTTGGAGGAAAATACCCTCGGCATCATCCAGCCGGGGCAGCCACGCCAAGGTGTCGGCCACGGTTTCGCAGACGAGCGTGTGAATCGGGCTGGTCGGCGCACAGAGTGGGTTCTTGAGGACAAAGGGCCGTTGCTCCCGGCGGACGAGGGCTTCCGCTTCCGCCCGCGTAGCCACCAGCCAGGCTCGGGGAAACGGCACGTTGAACCGCGCGCAAAGTGCCCGGGCAAAATCCCGTTCGCGCTCCAAGCGTAGCGCCTCGCCCGTCGGACAGAGGATCGGCGGCCGGAGGGCTAGAAATTCGTCGGTCCAAGGCTTCAACGCCCATTCGATGGACATGGGCACGATCAAGTCTGGTCGTTCGGCCCGAATCCACGCGCAGGGATTAGGCTGTGCCGCGGCGGTCACGCACGGCCCCTCGGACAGCGGCCCGTAATGTGCGTAGTCGCGCGTCAGATAAGCGCTCACCGCCGCGCCCTCCTCCCGCAATCGGCGCAGCATCGCCTGCGTAAACGCCCCGACTCCCAGCACCAGTGCCCGACCCGAATCTGTCTTGCTTGCCCCCATGAATGTAGCCCGACGCTAGAAACGGCCCGCTCCGCGTGAAAGCGGTTTCCGGCACGAGTTGTTCACCTCCGCCACGGCTAGGCCAAGGCTCACGCCTCCCGAACACGGATCAACTACTCGTGCCGCAGTGCCTCCACCGGATCCATTCGGGCGGCGCGAAACGCCGGATACAGCCCAAACACAACGCCCACGAGGGCCGAAATCGTGAACGCCGCGAAGGGCGACCACACGGTGACAATCGTTTTCATGCCGGCGGTGGCGGTCACAATGAACGGAATGGAGATGCCGAGGAGCACGCCTAGGGCTCCGCCAGCACCGCTCAGGATTACGGCTTCGATCAAGAATTGAGTGACGATGTCGTTGCGCTTGGCTCCAAGGGCTCGGCGGATGCCGATCTCGCGGGTCCGTTCCGTCACGGTGGCCAGCATGATGTTCATGATGCCGATGCCGCCGACGACGAGCGAGATGGCCGCAATGGACCCGAGCACGATGTTGAAGATCTGCTTGGTGCGCTCGGCCTGCTTGAGTTGCTCCAGCGGCACGACCACGTCGTAGTCCTTCTTTTTGTGGTTCCGCTCCATGAGGTCCTTGATGGCGAGGGCGACCGGCACGACGCGTTCCGTGCGGTCGACTTTTACGGTGACCTCGTGCAACGCGACGCGTTCTTGCTCGAAACTGCCACTGCGCCGCTTGAAGAGCACTTCGCCGTAGCGGCGTTTGGCTGTTTCCAAGGGAATGAACATGCGATCCACCGCCGGTTGGGTGGAAGTGGATTGCATCACCTCGTCCTTCGACGCCGTGGAAAGCGCCTCCATGATGCCGATGACGCGGTAGTATTGTTGGCCCACCCGGACGGTTTTGCCGACGGGCGATTCCAGCGGAAACAGCGTCTGCGCCATGCGGTCGCCCAGCACGCAGACGTTTTCGGCAAAGCGTTGGTCGGTGTCGGTGAAGAAACGCCCCTGAGCGACCCGGTGATTCCGCATGGTTGGATACCAGGGCACCGTGCCCACAACCTCGGCATCCACCCGCCAAGTGATGTTCCAGACATATTCCCGCATCACCCGGGCTGGGACGATGGTGGTGACGCCGGGGATGGTGGCTTGGATGCGGGCGATGTCCTCGTATTTCAGCCCGTAATCGAGGACGTAGTTGTTCTGGTTGTTGGAAACCTTTTGTTCCTCCGGCGGTTTGACGCTCCGGAGGATGATGTTCTGGGAGCCGAGCTTCTTGAGTGCCTCCTGGGCCTCGTAGCTAGCCCCTTCCCCGATCGCGAGCATGGCGATCACCGAACAGACCCCGAAGACGATGCCTAACACCGTGAGCAGCGAACGCAACCGGTGCAGCCACAGCGAACGCAGCCCCAGCCGGATGGCGCGGCGGAACTTCCCGGAGCGGATCGAATGGGTGAGCACGCTGGCCTTCATTTGCGCACGTCGCTCTCGAGGACGCCGTCGCGGAGGCGGACGAGTCGTTTGGCGCGTTCGCCGGTGTTGGGGTCGTGCGTGACCATTACGAGCGTCTTGCCGGCGGCGTTTAGCTCGTCAAAAAGGTCGAGGATTTCCCGGCCCGAGCTGGAATCGAGATTCCCCGTTGCCTCGTCGGCCAGCAGGAGGATGGGGTCGCTGGCCAGCGCGCGGGCGATGGCGACCCGCTGCTGCTGGCCACCAGAGAGCTCAAAGGGTCGGTGATCCAACCGCCTTTCCAAGCCGACGCGAATGGCGAGCTGGATGGCGATTTCACGTGCCTCCGCCTCCGGGCGCCCTTGGTAAAAGAGCGGCACCTCGATGTTCTCCAGCACATTGAGTTGCTGGATAAGGTTGTAGCTCTGGAAGATGAAACCCAGCCGGCGGCCGCGAATCTCGGAGAGCGAATCATCGTCCAGCGCCGAGATGTCGTCACCGCCCAGCAGGTAGCGGCCGGAGCTAGGCCGGTCGAGGCAGCCGAGCAGGTTGAGCAACGTGGATTTGCCGCAGCCGGAAGGCCCCATGATGGCGACGTATTCGCCGGGCTGGATCGACAGCGAGAGCCCCCGGAGGGCCTGCACCGTCTCGCCGCCCATCTGGTAGGATCGGCGCACGTCGTCGAGTTGGACGATGGGAGTCATTTCCCCCTTAGCGGCTGGCGGTCGCCTTTACTGCCTCGACGGCAGGCTTGGCTCCGGGGTCGGCTTTCTTTTCCTCCCCGGACTTGTTTTCGGTCGGCGTGCGCAGCAGCACGGTGTCGCCCGCGGCGAGGCCCCGCTTGATCTCGATAAATTCGTCGGTGAACTCGCCGGTCTCGACTTCCGTCGGCTGCGGGCGACCGGGCAAGAAGACGACCTGCTTGCCGTCGCGCGCAGCCACGGCTTGGAGCGGCACGTAAACGACGTCGTCCAACCGCTTCACTAGGATTTCGATTTTGGCACTCATGCCGGGCTTCACCCACTCGCGGGTGCCTTCGATCGAGATCGTGGTCTTGTAGAGCTTCATGTCGGGGTTCATCCAGCGGTTCTCGGAATCCGGCAGCACGCCGACCTTGGTGACCTCACCGGTGATCGGGTCATCCGGAAAGGCGTCGGCCGTGATCTTCACCGCCAGCCCCTTTTTCACCTTCTTGATGTGCGATTCATGCACGCCGACGGTCACGCCCATGGCCGTGGGGTCGGGAATCGTGATGATCGCCTGTCGTTCGTAAACCTGCGCGCCGACCGCGATGCGTTCCTGGTTGCCCCAATACATCCGCTGATTACCCCCCCCGTAAACCACCAAGCCGGGCGTCTTCGCCGCGAGGATGCATTTACCCAACTGCTCGTTGAGTTCGTCGAGATTCAGCTTCTCGCGCTCGTAACGCCCCTGCGCCCCCCGCAGACGCGCTTCCGCTTGGGCGAGCTTCGACACGGACTCCTTCCGGGCGCGGACCAACCCCTGCAACCCCTCGTCATATTTTGAGAGAAACTCCTCCGCCTGCTTGGGGAAATCGTAGCGAATGAACAGGTCGCGGGCCGTCCGCGCCGCGTCCACCTTCAGCCGCGCTTGGTCGGTGGCCACCTGGTCGTTCTCCAGTTCGCTCTTGGTGACGAAGCCCTTGGTGAACAGCCGCTCGGTGCCCGCCAATTTGGTCTTGGCCTGCCCGAAGGCGGTCTGGGCGACTAGCAGTTCATCGTCCCGTTTGCGCAACTCCTGTTTGGCCATGCCATCTTCCAGCAACTCCGCCTTGGCGTAGCGGGTGAAATCGACCCGGGCGACCCGCGGCGAACCAGCCCCAAGGTTACCGGACGCGGCCGGCGAATTGGTCTGCAATCCCTCGCGCAGGCCCAACTGCTCAATGACCTCGGAGGCGATCCGGTTACCCAGAAACTTCTCCAGTTCCATCAGGGCGAACCGGGTTTTTTGTTCAGCGCCCTTGATGTCGGTCTTGTTCTGGTTGATCTGAATCTCAAAGCCCTGCTGCGCCTCGGTCAGGCTGGAAGCCGTGCTCTGAAAGGTGATGTCCTGGCTGACGAGGTTCTGCTTGAGCTTCGACGAATCGAGTTCGACGAGCACCTTGTTCGTCTTCACGTCCTCCTCAGACACGAGGTAACCCTCCTCGACGATTTTCAGGATCTTGACCGGTTCGCCGCGCACTTCGGAAACGATCTCCTGGGACTTGAGCGCCTCAAGGCTGCCGCCGACGAGCACCTTGATGTCGAGCGGCCCGCGCTTGGCAATGACCGTGAGGTTGTCATCCGTGACCGCCGCGGGACGCACCCAGAACCAAAGTCCGGCGGCCACCACCGCCGCGCCAGCCCACCATTGCCACGCTGGGCGCGAGCGAAGAAAAACGATCAGATTCATGCGAATTGGCAGTTGAGGATAGGCTTCATGGCTGCGCCTTGGTTTCCCGGTCTGGCCCCGCTACCGGCGGCACCGGGGCTTCATACCAAGAGCCGTCGTCCCGGACAAAAAGGAGGCCCATATCGCGCCAGTAGCGGAGCCGCGCCAACGTATGATTGACCAGCGCCGCAGTGCGTCCGTTACGCGCGGAATTGAGGTCAGACTGCGCGTCCAACAAGTCCCGCGTCTGGCCGCGGCCCAACTGCATGCGGAGCTCCTGTTCCTCGACCCGGCGTTCGGCCAGCTTCACCCCGATCTCCGTGTTTTCAAAGTTCCGACGGGCCTGTTCCAAGGCGCGCCAATCCGTCGCGATTTGGAGCCGCACAGTGTCCACCGCCAGCGCGAACTGCCGCTTGGTTTGCTCCACTTGGATCAGCGTGCGCCGGAAGTCGTTGCGCTGCGCCTTGCGATCGAGCCCCAAGTCTACGGTTAAACCGGCGGACCAATTGTTGAATTTCGGATCGGGCAACACGAAGCCATTGGTGGTCGTGCTGGCAAAGCCGGCGGCGGCAAAGGCATCCACCTGGGGCAGCAGGTTGTTCTTGGACACCGGCACCCGCCGCTGGGAGTCCTCCAACCGTTCTCGTGCGGTCTGCAAATCCAACCGGGTCGCCACGGCCACCGGCACGGCTTCTTCCACCGGCACGCCGGGCTCGTTGATGGTGAGGGCGGCTAATTCGGAATCGGCCAATACCAGTTTGGTTTCCAGCGGCACTCCCAGACTGATCTTGAGGCGATCCAAAGCTTCCCGATAGCTGCGCAACGCCTCCAGCCAACGCGTCTCCGAATTCAGCTCGGCCTGTCGAAACTGGTCCAAGGACGCCAAGGGTCGCTGTCCTTCGTCGGCAAAGGCTCGTTCCCGCGCCACGTTTTGGCGGGAACGCTGGAGGTCGAGGAAGGCATTGCGCGCCGTGTCCCGCGCCTGCAGCACTTGAAAATAATCCCCAGCCGTCGTGACCGTGAAGCTCTGCCGGTATTGGGCAAACTCCCGCATCGCGTAGAGCAGGTCACGCTCGGCCTGCTTCAGGTTCTCCCGGTTGACCTTGAAGCCCGCGCCCCGCAGCAGCGGTTGCGTCAAGGTGCCGCCCAGCCGGGAACCGGTATTGGGCGTGCCGTTGCCCCCGACGAAACGCAAGAAATCGGCGGTGAAGTCGGCGGACAGCCGGGCCCCGGTGGCCAGCAGCCAATCGACCCCAAACAGACCGCGCCCAGTGGCCAGTTTACTGCCATTCCGAATCGCCGTGACGGTTTCGCCCGTGATCGGATCTTGGCCAGTGACCCGGACCGGCGTGGTGCTCTGCAAGGCCGCGTTGGCCCGGGCCCCAAAAATGGGCTGCAACCGCCAGCGGGCGAGGGACAGGTCCAAGGCTTCGAGATACAACATCTCCCGGCGCGTCTGAAACTCGCGACTTTGGTGGACGGACAACTCCAGCGCCGTGGCCAAATCCAACACCCGGGCACCTCGTTCGGCCGCGGCTTCGGCGCCGAGAAATTCACCCGGCTCTGGCGCCAGCCCCAAGTCTTCCAAACGCAACGCCGCCTTCGCCTCCGCCGTGAAGTTGGTGTCCATATTGGGCACCGCGGGCACCTTCTCTTGGATCAGGCGCGCCGCCTCCTTGTCCGCGGAGCGGCGCCAATACTTCGACGAGCAACCGGCGACGGACAACGCCAGTAGCAGGCCGGACACCAGACGGGCAGCGATGGTTCGGGGGACGGAACTCACACTTTTGGGAGCCGCCACTGAACTCGACCCCTACCCGTTTGTTCAACCGAAAATTACCTTCGCCGCAGGAAAGCCGCGGCCCCACCAACCGGCCCGGGCGGTCCTTCAAGGTTTCCGTTTTCCGCATCAGTCCCACCGCCGCGCGCCCCCAGAGCCGGTCACTGAGCGGGGCGCCCTTTTCTCGCTTTCTTCGCGCCGCCGCCTCCGCCATTGCTCAGGGATGTCGCACCTCGCCCGCGCCCGGAATGTCTTTGCCATCGAACTGGCCGCGCTCAAAGCCGTCCGCGCCGCGCTCGACGCCAACTTCGACCGGGCGGTCGAACTCGTCGTCGCCGCGATGGGCCAAGGCCGCAAACTCGTCGTCGTCGGCATCGGCAAATCGGGCAACATCGGCCGGAAGATCGCCGCCACGCTCAGCAGCACCGGCACGCCCGCCGTCGTGTTGGATTCGGTGGATGCCCTCCACGGGGACTTGGGCATTGTGAACGAGGGCGACGTCGTGCTGGCGCTCAGCTACTCGGGCGAATCCGAGGAACTCATCCACCTGCTACCCGCGCTCAAGCGCTTCGGCGTGCATCTCATCGCCCTGACCGGCGCGGCGAAGTCCACGCTCGGGACGCATGCCGACGTGGTGCTGAACTGCCGCGTGCCCAAGGAGGCCTGCCCGTTTAACCTCGCCCCCACCTCCAGCACCACCGCCACGCTCGTGCTCGGCGATGCGCTCGCCATGGCTGTGATGGATGCGCGTGGGTTCAAAGTGAAGGACTTCGCCCAACGCCATCCCGCCGGCGCCATCGGCCGCGCCATGCTGCTCAAGGTCAGCGACGTCATGCGCCGCGGCGACCGGAGCGCCGTCGGGCCGACCACGCTCACCGTAAAGGAAGCGCTGCTCGTCATGACCCGCGCCAAATCAGGTTCCGTGGCCGTCGTCGATCGGCGCGGCAAGCTGGTCGGCGTGTTCACCGACGGCGACCTGCGCCGGCTCATGGCCCAGGACGAACAAGCCCTGACCCGCGGGCTGCAAGCCGTGATGACGCCCAACCCGGTCTGCCTCCGCGACGACGCGTTGGCCGCGGAAGCCGTGCGCATTTTCAACGAACGCAACATCGACGACCTGATCGTCGTGAACGCAAAGCGCGAACCGGTGGGCCTGGTGGACTCACAAGACTTGCCCAAACTGAAGCTGATGTAGGGTGAGCCCGACTGGTTGCGCTGTCGGCACGAGCAGTGGGGTAAAGCACAACCACGGAAACGGACTTTGGCCTTCCCGTGGTCCGTTCACTCCAACCGGCTGACGTCCACGGTCACTTCCATGCGTCGGTCGAGCGTGCCTTTGTAGTGGCCACTGACCGGGGTGACGTCCGCGTAGTCGCGGCCCACGGCGATCTTCACGTAGTTCTCGTCCACCGCACAGTTGTGGGTCGGATCCAATCCGCGCCAACCCACTTCAGGAATGAACACCTCAATCCAAGCGTGCGAGGCGCTGGCCGATTCCGTGGCCAAGTAGCCGCTGACGTAGAGCGCGGGAATCTTCTGGGAGCGACACAACCCCAGCATGACGTGGGCAAAGTCTTGGCAAACTCCCTGCCGCAACTGGAGTGCCTGGCGCATGTGCGTATGCACATGGGTGCTCAGCGGCGTGTAGCGGAAATTACCGTGAATGAAACGCATGATCGCCACCGCGGCCTGCCAGATGTCGGTGGCGCCCTGGGTCGCATCCACGGCCAGTCGCCACGCTTCGGGATCCCAATCCACGTAGCGGCTGGGCAACAGGTAGTCGAAGCACCGTTCGCTCTGGGCGCATTCCGGTAACCGACTGAGCGGGGCCGGCGTGGCGTCGAGCGGCAGCGCAATTGAGGTCGTGCTGACGGTGGTCAGCGCCTCGACCAGCACGGAGGTGTGGGCCTCAGGGATTTCGAAGTGATGGACGACGTTCTTGTAGAAGTCGTCGTAATGCCGCAGCCGACACGGCGGCAGAATTTTCAGCAGGAACGATTCCACCGTTTGGTGCTCGTTGGTGACGGGCTTCAAGCGGATCTCGTTGAAGCTCTCCTTCACCGGCGAGGCATAGGTGTAG
>CAIJLV010000227.1 GCA_903821635.1 uncultured Verrucomicrobiota bacterium
AGCAGCGAGCGCGACGGCGCGGCCGGCGCCGGAACTCCCTCGCTTTCAAGTTTTTATCGCCTACGACTGTCCCGCCAACGCCCAGCGCGCCCTGTTACTGCTGGCCGGTTTGGCCGCCCATTTTCGCGAGGGGCTTGAAATCCACCACTCCCTCTGCCGGTTTGACCGTTTGTTCCAGCTCACCACCCGCGAAGCGGCCGTGCGCGGGGCGGTGCAGGCCGACCTCGTAATCCTCGCCGCCAACGGCGAACAGGACTTGCCAGCTTCAGTCCGGGATTGGCTGGACGCTTGGACGGAGCAAGCCGGGTCGGGCAGTGCCGCCTTGGTGGCGCTACTGGAACAACACCCGCCCACCGCCGCCGGCTGTTCGACCGTGCGGGCGTTTCTGGAGTCGCTGGCCCCGGATTTGGGCGTGGCCCTGTTCGCGCGCGAATTCAACGTGCAACCGGACGCTTTCACGGCTGAAGCAGAGCCCGTGAGCCCACCTCGAACCCGACCAAGCGTGACCCGAAACCCACCCGCCGCCTGAGGTCACCCTCCCCCACCCAGCCCACCAAGACCATGACCACCACTGCGATCGAACCCACCGGCGGGTTGCCTCTGGAAACGCCTTCGTTCCGGCCGGATGCGGCCCGCATTCTCTACGTCGATGACGAACCCTCGATTCGGGCTCTTGGCTCAATCATTCTGACCCGGGCCGGCTATTCGGTGAAGACGGTGGCGGACGGCTTGGCGGCTTGGGACGCCTTGAACGCGGAACCGTTCGATCTCGTGGTTACGGATCACGACATGCCCGGCCTGCTGGGGCTCAACCTCGTGGCGCGCGCCCGTTTGAACGGCCTGAAGACACCCTTCATCATCGCGTCGGGTTACACGGACCGTTTCCACGAGGCCGAGAATCGCTGGCTGGGCTTGGCCGCCCTGCTGCAAAAACCGTTCGGCCCGACGGAACTGGTCTCGACGGTGCTGCAGGTGTTGCAGGCTCCGGCTCAAACGTGAGGGCCCGGGCCCCAATTTTAGGGGAACCACCGCAAGTCGGTGAGATTGGTCCGCCCCTTGTTGATCGTGTAGTCCCAATACACGGAGCTCGACCACCGGGCCGCATGCCCATCGAGGAACAGGAAGTTTGCGCCGCCCGCGTGTAGATTCGTGGCGGTAAACGTCCAACCGCCCACCGCCGGCAGGTTCTTCGAATCATACAGCCAGACCAAGGTGCTGGGGTTCGGCATCCCGCCGAGCGTGGGAGGCGTCGGTGCCTCAAAATCCCCCGTGTTGTCGGCGTAAGCGTTCAAGCAGTAATGGAACAGATTATTGCCGTTGCTGCGGCGCGCATTACTCGGACACAGCCACACCGTGCGGCCGGGCGCGGCTTGGGCATTGGTGCGCCACGCCTGTGCGTGGTAACGCGGCAAACCCAGCACCTCGGGCAGTTGGATATACCAACCGGTGTTCGTCTGCGTCGCGATCGGATTCGGAAACCCCTCGGGCGGCAGGCGATCGCCTTGATCAGTCGCGTAGAGATGCGTCGCCAGACCCCACTGTTTCAAATGGTTCAAACACACAATCTGCTGCGCCTTGGCCTTCGCCCGACTCAGCGCAGGCAACAGCAGCGCCGCTAGAATTGCGATGATGGCAATGACCACCAACAGTTCGATCAAAGTGAAGGCCGAGGGACGGGGGAATGCAGGTTGGATAGAGGGCGCAGCCACAGCGTTTGGGACCACTAGCTAACCGCGAGACAATGACATCGGCAAGCCTCACCACGCGTCGGGGCCACGCCCGCGGCTGTATCTCGTCGGTTGCGCCCGGGTGAGAACGCAGCCGCCCCTCACTTTCGGCGGGTGCGAATCTGCGCCGGCCGGGCGTGAAAATCCTCCGCCAATTCGGTCGCGTCCACATCCAGCAAAGGTTCGGTCGGCGGAGACAGGTTCAGCGCCCGAAGTGCGGCGGCCAGTTCATCGGCCGAGCCAGGACGCAGTTCCGGATCCTTCGCCAACAGGCGCTGGAGCAGGCGGCCCAAACCCGAATCCGCCTCCAGTCCTGCGGGCAGCGAGGGCAAGGGCTGGGCTTGGTGCGCCCACACGATGGCTTTCGGGGAATCGCCGGCAAACACGGGCTTGCCCGTCAGGAGAAACCACGCCACGCAACCCAGCGAATAAAGGTCCGCGCGACCGTCAATTTCAGCATCCTCTCGGGTCAGTTCCGGCGCCATGAAGTGCGGTGAACCCGTAAATAGGTCCGGCCGTTCCCCGATGCGGGATTGCCCGAGTGATTCGCGCACCACGGCCAAGCCGAAATCGAGCACCTTGACTACTTCGCGGTGTAGTCCCTGACGCGTGAGGAAGAGATTTTCCGGCTTCAGATCGCGATGCACCAAACCAAACGAATGCGCTTCGGCCAACGAGTCACAGACCTCCAACAGCCACGCCACCACGCGCCCGGTGGGCGGCGGTCCGAAACGCTCCAGCACCCGGTGCAGCGGCAGACCGCGGAGCAACTCCATCACGTAAAAGATCTGGCCGTCATCCGTGCGGCCGTAGTCGAAGACTTGCACCGTGTGGGCGGAAGTGAGCCGCGCGGCGAGTTTGGCCTCCTGCTGGTAGCGGGCGAGCGTGCGCTCCACTTGCTCGGGCGACCCGGCGTGCTGCCGAAGCAAGGCTGCATCCACTAACTTGATGGCCGCGGGTCGGGCCAGGGTGCGATGGGAAGCCTGCCAGACTTCGCCCATGCCGCCGTGGCCCAACCGCCGTTCAAGCTGGTAAGAACCGAGTTCCTGCACTTCGCCGCGAGCCGTGGCCAATTGCCGGGCCATGGCCTGCACGCGGCGGCGTTCCCGTTCGCGCTGGATTACGATCGCCACCGCGACGATTGCGCAAATCCAAGTCGAGGTATTCGCCACAATCATGCGCCGGGCCAGTTGCGGCGGGGTGTGCGGACCGCCGGCGTGCCCAGTGACGATCAAGAGCGCAAGCACCACGGGGGAGACGAGGCTGGAGAAAATCAGCAGCGCGTAGTGCAACAGGGGCGGCGCCGCCACCAGCAACGCGAACAACAGCACGATCACGGCATTCCACCCGGGCCGCAGGCCGACGGGCAAGGGACTGGTCAGCAACTTTGCACTGAACCAAGCCGACAACAGACCGTGGGCCACGAACAGCGCCGAACCCGCGACCAAGACGAGGACCGACCGACGGCGATAATTGACCAGCGCCGCGACCCCAAGGCAGGCAAAGATCAGCCCTTCCATGAACGCCCTGGACCCGGCCTCTGCTCCCGCTGCCGAACTTGGACTGGTCCAGAGCCGCTGCAGTTCGATCGCCAGCAGGCTGAGAGCAAGGATGCCGCCCAAGCTCACGGCGAAACGGATCACGCCCGAGGCGGTATCCTCCGGTCCACCGATCAAATTCAGTGAACTGCCGGCGCCAGAAATGGCGACCGGCGCTTTCCGGGGGGGGGCAATGCTTGGACCAGGAGACGGCATCGTGAACAACCGGCGCAGGCTGCCCCAAAGCTCATTGAATGCAAACCCCGCATGGCTGGACTCCCTCAGTGGGTGAACTCCAACCAACCGAACCGGTTCGGCGTGTGAAAGCTGCTGCTCAGCACGGGATTCGACGCGAGGAAGGCTTGGTTCGCCCGGTCGATGCGATACAGGTTGGCCCGCCAGCGAGTGCCCGCGACGGGCCGGGTTTCGCTGAGCGCGGCGAGCGGAATCCGCACTTCGCAGGTCCAGACTTGGCGGCGCGGGTCCACGCGGACCTGCCATTCCATGCCGCTACTCCAGCCGAAGTCGAAGTCCGGCCGGCGAATGCGCAGATCCAGCGCCTCATTGTTGGGTGCCCATTCGTATTCCGTGTAGTGGTCCAGTTTGGCCGGGTCCGGAGCGCAAAAGAACTCGACGACGTCCCGATCCCACAGCGCCGCGGCTTTATCCACCCGCTCGCCTTGCTTGGGCGGACCGTAGTCGGTGAGCGTGGTGAACGGGCTTTCGTAGGCCAAGTAGAGGAACTGGTCCGACCACAACGCCCGACACGTCGTGCTGATTTCAGGCCGGACTTGGCCGTCCGCGCACTGCTGCTCTAAAGGAAACGGCACCGCAACCGCCCAAGCCGCATCCTGCAACCGTCCATCGGGGCGAAAGTCGCGGGTGAGGTGTTTTGCCCGCAGCGTCGTCAAGGGCAGCGAGCGCACCAGCAGGCGCCGGGCATTGTCGAAATAGAGCTTTCGCAACACGCTTGGCGGCAGCCCGATGGAGCTAATGTTCCAGTCGCCCTGGATCGGCGTCATGTGCGGCCAAGCGCGGTCGTGAGTCTCCAGCCAGCGCCATTCCTGGTCGTAGAACTTGGCCGCGTCGTCATCGGTGGGTTGCTCCCCGGCGCCGGCCGAGCCGAGAATAAGTTGGCCATAAACTTGGAAGTCGGTGGCAAAAAAGATTCGATCCTGATGCTTGAGGAACAGGCGGCGCAGCTTCTCCGGGTCGTGCCGCCCCAGCTCGGGAATCCGTGCGGCGAGGTCCACATTCAGGTTGGGATGGGCGTCCAACTGCCGCTCCACCCAGTCGAGGTCCTCGGCGTTGTTGCCGAAATGAACCCCGACAAACGTCGTCCGGGGCTGCCGCGTTATCACCCGCTCGAGGGCGCCGAGCAGTTCGGCCCGGGCGGGAAACTGCTGCGGGTCACCAAACCACCAGTTCTTGTGATCCTTCAGCTCCTTCCAACGCTCGTTCTGCTGGTTGTAGGGCAGCCAAAAGGCGCGCGGATCGGCAACGTGAATGCTGACCGGCAGGCCGAGTTCGCCGCAGCGCCGCCAGACGCCGTCGAGCTTAGGATCGTCGATGCGGATCAACTCGCCCCGAGCGTCCCGAAGCGACAAGCCCAGGCGCTTGTATTCCTTCAATCCGGCCGCCCCGAGGGCGTGAGCTCGCTCAACCTGTTTGACGGCGCGGGCGGCGAAATCGGGGTCATCCCAACCCGTGTAATCGAGGTTGAAATACAACACCGCCCGGCCTGGCGCGAGGCGTTCGGTCAGCGCTTGGGTCCGCTCAAAGGGAGACGTCTCCCCGGGCTTTGCGCTCACAGTGCCGCCGCTGAGATTCACGCCAACGCCAACACCGACACGGTCCATGAGCCGCAACCAGCGGGTGAGGTGTTCCTCGGTGCCGTGGACGTGCTGGTGGAGGTCGATGACGCGGTGTTCTTGGCGCCACCGGGCAGGCAACTCCGGCAGTTGGCCCACGGCGGTCAGTGCAGCCCAGCCGGCCAAAGCCAAGGCGCGCGCGACGAAGGGGATTTGCATGGCCAAACGGGACTTCAGCCGGGGCCGAGTAGCCAGCGAATTCACCCGATCCCCGCGGCCCCTGACCCGCAGCCCACCCAGAGGCCAGATGGGACGATTTCTCGGGCGCGGCGCGGCTCAGGCGAGCCTGCACCATGGCCCAGTTTTTCAGCCGCTATTGAATGTCCTTGTTCAAGATCCGCCACACCGGCCCGATTTTTTTGGCTTTGATCTCTTTCTTCTCAATCGCGTTCAGCACGTCCGATTCGGAAATCTTGAGGATTACCGCGACTTCGGCCGGCGTGAGCCATTCCGCGGCCGAAGCCGGGGCCGGGGCCGGGGCCGGCGTTGGCGCTGGCGCCGGAGTGGGGGCCACAACCACCGGCTGGGGCACGGGAGTGGGGGGCGGCGCTGGGGCGACGACCGGGGGCGGGGCGACGACCACCGGTTGAGCCGGGGCCACCGGAGCGGGAGCGGGAGCGGGAGCCGGGGCGGGGGCCGCGGGTTGAGGAACTGCAGGCGGGGCGAACACGTTGGGCACGCTATCGATGTCTTTTTGCAGGCCGGCTGTGCTCGCACCGACCGCGTCACCCAAGGCACCACTGAGCCCCCTCAAGCCGCCGAGCAGCGTGTTCACCCGGGCACTCGTGCGTTCCGATTTCGCCTTTTCCAAGGCCGCGACTTGGCTGTCCAAGAGCACCTTGGTGGCCAGATATTTTTCATCCCCCTCCAGCGCCAAGTCCTTTTGCTCGCCCCGCAGGGTCCCGATTTGTTCGGACTCAAAGGCCTTGATCGCCCCCAGTGAACCATTGGGGCGGACGCTAAAGCTGTCCTGAATGGTCAGGAAGGCGCCCTTCTCCTGCTTTTTCATGAGATACCGCGAATTCATCTTCTGGGCGGCCAACTGCTGCTGCATGCCCGTGGGCAGCGCCCGGCCAGCCGCTTGGAATTCCGCCACCTGATACCGAGGTTCATCGCATTCGAGTTGCACGGAAAATTCCACCACCCGGACGCCGTTCTTATTCGTGACCCACAGGTCCGCTTCTTTGAGCTGGGACAAACCCTTGGGCACGCTTTCCGAGACATGTTTGCGGGCCTTTTGCAAAAGCACCGGGTCCGGGACGACCACCCCGACGGACCCGACGGCCGGCGCCGGAGCTTGGGCTCCGAGGCGGGACGGCGCCGTCAGCAAGGCCAGCCCCACGAGCCAAAGAGCCAGCCGATCCCCGGAAAGGGAACGCCAAGAGGGACGTGTGCGCGCCCAGCGAGGGCGGGTATTTTTCAGGGGCAACATGGTGGGTGAAGTTAAGAACCGCTTGAGACTCAAAAAATCCAAATAACCAACGGAGGCAAGTGGGAAATCCCCGAAGCCGAGGCCCAGCTCTCGGGACCACTCGACCAAGGGCCCAGCACACCGACGTCGTCCGCTTACGGTAGTTCGGCCAACCGCAGGTGGCGCCAGCGGATTTCCAAGGGCTGCGGGTTGGTCTTCACGCCGTGCACTTGGAGTCCGATGAAGCCGGCGGTCAACGCGCCGTCGTGCAGGTCGGTGGCCGGCACGCCGTTGAGCCACGTCTGCAAATGATCGCCACGGGCTTCGAGGCGCAGCGTGTTCCAGTCGTTGGCGCGGTAAGCCTGGCGGGCGGGCTCGTTCTTCGTGAGGTCCTGCAACCAGCCGCGGCGGCCCTCCTCGTAGAGCCCGGCGGTCCACGCGCGCGCACTGGGATCGATCTCGGCTTGATAGCCATAGACGCGGCCCTTGGGTGGGGAGTTGGTCTTGCCGTTCCATACGATGCGATCGGCGGCGGTGCCCGCGCTCACGCGGCTGCGGAACTGGATGCCGGAGTTCAGTCCGGTCATGGGCTTGAACTCAAGCGTGAGCACGAAGTTGGTGAAGCTGCGTTCGGTGCAGAGAAACGAATTAGGCGTGTTCGGGGTGGCGCGGCCCACGATTTCGCCGCTCTCCACGGAATAGGTCGCCTTGCCCCCGTGCTGCACCCAGCCGGTCAGGTCTTGGCCGTTGAAGAGGGCCACGGACGTTTCGCGCGCCGTGGCGCAACCGGCGCTGGCGAGAAGGGCGACGGTGACAGCGGTGCAAAGGAGAGAAGGTAATAAGGGAGGCATGGTGATCAGTGGTCGACGCCATTTCTCAGGCGGCGTCATTGAATCTTTCCGGTGACGGGAAACGAGCCGAGCCGGCTGCGGCGGGCAAGCGCACGTCGTGAAGGTTGCGCTCACGCAGGTAAATTTGAAAAACCTCTCCAGTGGTGACGTTCCGTGCTGTCTGGTCGGCCTCAATGACGGTGGGGACGAATTCTATGATGTCGCCAAAATGCAGCCCGGTCATCGGCGGGCGGAACACCAAAAAGATGTCGCTGCCGCTTCGTGCATCGCAGTAAGGCAGCGCCAGATTGAGCTTCTTAATAGTCGCACACATGACGCCTAACCATCTCCCTTCGCCTTGAACCGCGCTTACTGACTACTCCCCACCCCGTTCACCCCCGGAACCCGCCCATGCCGGGCATCATCGGCATCTTGCCGCCGAACTTGCCGAGCATCTTCTGCATCTTGCCGAGCTTCCGCATCATCTGCTGCATGTCGTCGAAGCGCTTGAGCAGGTTGTTCACGTCGCTCACCTGCACGCCGCTGCCTTTGGCGATGCGTTGGCGGCGACGGGCGTTGAGGATGTTGGGGGTCTGGCGCTCCTTCGGCGTCATGCCGCGGAGAATGGCTTCCATGCGGCGGAATTCCCGTTCGCTCTTCGAAAGGTCGGCGCCCTTGAGCATGTCGGCCCCGCCAGGGAGCAGGCCGACGAGATTCTCCAGCGGGCCCATCTTCTTCATCTCGCCGAGCTGGGTCATGAAATCCTCCAAGGTGAACTGTCCGCGGCGCATCTTCTCTTCCAGCGCCATCGCCTTGTCCTGATCGATGGCCGCGGCCGCCTTTTCGACGAGCGACACGACGTCGCCCATGCCGAGGATGCGCTGGGTCATGCGCTCCGGGTGGAACGGTTCGAAGTCTTCCGGTTTTTCGCCGACGCCCATGAACTTGATGGGCTTGCCCACGACGCTCTTAAAGCTGAGCGCCGCGCCACCGCGGGCGTCGCCGTCGAGTTTGGTCAGGATCGCGCCCGTGACGCCGAGGGCCTGGTTGAAGTGGCTGGCGACGTTCACGGCCTCCTGGCCGGTGGCGGCGTCGAGCACGAGCAGGATTTCGCTCGGTTTGATCTGGTCGCGCAGGCGGACCAATTCCTGCACCAGCGGCTCGTCAATCTGGAGGCGGCCCGCCGTGTCGAAGATCAACACGTTGCGCGCGTTGCGCTCGGCAAAGTCAAAGGCTTCGCGGGCAATCTGAAGCACGTCGGTCTCGCCTGGCTTCAGGAAGACCGGGATTTCGAGCTGCCGACCGAGCGTGGCGAGCTGCTCCATGGCCGCCGGCCGGTAGACATCGGCGGCGACTAGCAGCACTTGGCGGCCCTGCTTCGTGAGCCAGCGCGCGAGCTTGGCGGAGCTGGTCGTCTTGCCCGAACCGTGCAGACCGCACATCAGGATGCACTGCGGGCTACCGCTCAACTGCAAGCCGGCGTTGGTCGAACCCAGCAACTCCACGAGTTCGTCGTGGATGATCTTGATCATCTGCTGGCCGGGCTGAACCGACTGGATGACCTCGGAACCGATGGCTTTTTGCCGGACCGTTTCGACAAAATTCTTCGCCACTTGAAAATTTACGTCCGCGTCGAGCAACGCCATGCGCACGTCGCGCAGGGCGTCGCTGACGTTGGACTCAGAAATCTTGCCTTGGCCCCGCAGATTGCGGAACACGTTCTGCAGCTTACCGCTGAGGGAGTCGAACATGGCGCCGAGGCTACGGGAGGGAGGCCCGGGCGCAAAGGGGAAGAAATGGGGCGGCGCAGCTCAGCCGGCGGTGACGCGGACTTCGCCGAGGGAGCGAAATGGCCACGGCAAAAGATCCGCGGATAAACAAACGGTTTGCCCGCTGCGCCAGCGGACCGAAACTCCTGCCCGATGGCCGAGGTTCCAATCAGTTTCAAACCCCGCGGCGCTGCCCAGGCCGTGGTGCCCGTGGCGGCGCCGGTCATCGTCCTGCCGGTCGAAGGCATGGACTGCGGCGGCTGCGTCCAAAGTGTGCAGCGGGCCCTGATGGCGGTGCCGGGGGTAAATGCCGCCATCGTGTCGCTGGAACGGCGCCAAGCGTCCGTGCGGCTGGAACCCGCCCAACCGGCTTCGCGAGACCAGTTGGTCGCCGCCGTCGTCGCCGCCGGTTACCGCGTGCCGGAAGC
The DNA here is from genome assembly GCA_903821635.1 of uncultured Verrucomicrobiota bacterium. GTDB lineage: Bacteria > Verrucomicrobiota > Verrucomicrobiia > Limisphaerales > UBA9464 > CAIWAH01. Next base: position 9,575 of record CAIJLV010000227.1, read on the forward strand.
GGCCGCGACGCCTGCCGGCGCCGCGGCGGCGTCCCCGAATCCGTGGCGTCGAGCCCTGCTGCTCGGCGGCCCCGTGACGCTCGTCCTGATGGTGGCGGAGTGGGGCTTGGGCTGGGGCATGAACCGAGCCTATCAGTGGCTGGCCTTGGCCCTCACCCTGCCCGTGCAGATTTGGGTCGGCGGCAAATTCTACGTGGGCGCCTGGCGGCAATTACGCGTGGGCCGGTCCAACATGGACACCCTGGTTGCGCTCGGCTCGACGGCGGCGTTTGGGTTCAGCGTCTGGGCTCTGCTGAACGCGTCCTTCGGCACCGCTGGCGATTGGGTTGGGCATCTCTACTTCATGGAGGCCGCGGGCATCCTCACCCTGATTAGCCTCGGGCACTGGCTCGAAGCCCGGATGAGCGTCAAAGCCGGCGAGTCGCTGAAAGCCCTGCTCAACCTCGCGCCGGCAACGGCTCGCCGCCTCATACCGCTGACCCGCCGCGAAGAGGAAGTCCCCGTCTCCACCCTGCGCGCCGGCGAGCTCATCGCGCTCCGTCCCGGTGACCGCGTGCCAGTGGATTCAACCGTGCTCGAGGGCACTTCGGCTGTGGATGAAGCGATGCTCACCGGGGAACCGATGCCGGTGGACAAGGCGCCCGGCGCGAAATTGTTGACCGGCACCGTGAATCAATCCGGCAGCCTCGTGGCCCGCGTGACCGCCACCGGCGAAGCCACGGCGCTGGCGCAAATCATTGCCGCCGTGGAACGCGCGCAATCGAGCCGGGCCCAAATCCAGCGACTCGCCGACCGAGTGAGCGCCGTCTTTGTGCCGATCGTGGTGGTGATCGCCGGGGCGGCGGCCAGCGCGTGGGGGTTGGCCTACGAAGCAACTTCGGCCCTCCACCTGAGCTTGGGGCGCTGGTTATGGGCCGGGCAGGTGCCCGATTCGCCGCTGGCGGCGGCCTTTTACATGTTCGCCGCCGTGCTCATCGTGGCGTGTCCGTGTGCGCTCGGTTTGGCGACCCCGACCGCCCTGATGGCCGGCGTCAACGCCGCGGCCCGGCGCGGCATTTTAATCCGCGACGCGCTGGCGCTGGAAAAATCCGGCGGCCTCAACGCCGTCGTCTTCGACAAAACCGGCACCCTCACCGAGGGCCGGCCGCGCGTCGTCGCCAGCGAAGATTATCGCCCGGCAAATGACCGCGTGGTGCCGCTGGCCGAACTGGCCGCTTCGCTGGCCTGGCGTTCAAACCACCCGCTCAGCCGCACGCTGGCCCAACTCGCCCCGGGCGACCTGCCGGTCGAAGGGTGGCAGGAACGCCGCGGGGCAGGGGTCGAGGCGCGCTGGTGGGGCAAGTCGTTGCGCGTCGGTTCGGTCGCGTGGTTCCGCGACGAGGGCGTGGACTTGACCCGCGTCCAGCCGTTCCTCGACGCGTGGCAGGCGCAGGGCGCGACCATCGCCTTGCTGGTCGCCGATGGCGCTGTCGGCGGCGCCTTTGCCCTGCGCGATGAACTGAAACCCCACGCGGCGGCAGTCGTGCAACAACTCCGGGCCACTGGCCACGAGATCTTCTTGCTGACGGGCGACAATCGCCACACGGGCGCCGTGATGGCCGGCCTGGCGGGTATCGCGCTGGAGAATGTCTTCGCGGAAGTTCACCCGGAACAGAAGGCCGCCAAGTTGCAGCAACTCCAAGCGCGCGGCTTGCGGGTAGCCTTTGTCGGTGACGGCCTCAACGACGGTCCCGCGCTGGCCCAAGCGGATCTCGGCATCGCTGTGACGCTCGCCACCGATGTAGCGAAGGAAGCCGCTGACCTCGTCTTGATGAAGTCAGATTTGGCTGCCATTCCCGAGGCCCTCGAACTCGCCCAAGCCACCCTCCGCGTGATCCGCCAAAACCTCTTCTGGGCCTTCTTCTACAATGCGGCCTTTGTGCCGCTCGCCGCGCTGGGTTTCCTCAGCCCCATGCTGGCCGCCGTCGCCATGGGAGCCAGTGATCTGATCGTGATCGGCAACGCGCTGCGACTGCGGCGGAGGTAGCGGCCGCAGTCTGAAGATCGAACGTGGCCGGGCCGTTGGACTCGGAGTAGTCTTCATGCGTATGCCCTTCCTAAACCTCGTTCGTCACTTCGCGCTGTGCGCGCTGCTTTGCATCGCGACCGCCGCGGAACGGCCGACGGCGCGGCCGGCGGCGGTGCCTAATTCCTGGCCGCAATGGCGCGGGCCGCTCGCCAATGGCGTCTCGCCCGAGGCCAACCCGCCGGCGGAATGGAGCGAGGCGAAGAACGTCCGCTGGAAGATTGCGCTGCCCGGCAAGGGGCATTCCTCACCCATTGTTTTCGGGGACCGGATCGTGGTGATGACGGCGGAGCCCTTCGGCGAGGCGCAGAAACCGGTTTTCGACAGCGCGCCCGGCGTGCACGACAGCGTGCCGGTGACGCATCGCTATCAATACTCGGTGCTGGCCATCAGCCGGTCCGGCGGGCGCGTGCTCTGGAAGACGGTCGTGCGCGAAGACTGGCCGCACGAGGGCGGGCACACGACCGGCAGCCCGGCATCCGGTTCGCCGGTGACCGATGGGCAGTTCATCTACGCCAACTTCGGTTCGCGCGGGCTCCACTGCCTCGACACGAACGGCGTGATCCGTTGGCAGAAGGATCTCGGCCGGATGCAAACACTGCACGCCCACGGCGAAGGCAGTTCACCGGTGCTGCATGGCGACACCCTGTTCGTTAATTGGGACCATGAGGGCGAGTCGTTCCTCTACGCCTTCAACCAACGAACCGGGGCACAGCGCTGGAAGGTCGCCCGTGACGAGAAGACCTCGTGGTCCACGCCCTTGATCGTGGAACAGGACGGAAAAATTCAGGTCATCGTGAGCGCCACCAAGCGGGTGCGCGGCTATGATGTCGCGACCGGCGCGCTGCTGTGGGAATGCGCCGGCCTCACCGACAACGTGGTCGCCTCGCCGGTGAACTACGGAGGCCTCCTGATCGCCGGCAACAGCTACTACACCCAGGCGATGGTGGCCCTCCGCCTCGCCGGGGCCAAGGGCGACCTGACGGGCACGACCAACGTGGTTTGGAGCCTGAAGCGACTCACGCCCTACGTCTCGTCGCCGTTGCTTTACGACGACACGCTCTACCACCTCCGCCACAACCAGAACGTGCTGGTCCGGCTGGACCCGGCCACGGGCAAATTGCGTGGTGAACCGCTCCGGCTCGAAGGCATCCGCGACTTCATCTTCGCGTCGCCGGTCGGAGCGGCCGGGCGCATCTATGTGACGGGCCGAGACGGCACGACGGTGGTGCTCCGCCACGATCGCGACAACGCGACGCTCGCCGTCAACCATCTGGACGACAGCTTCAGCGCCTCCGCCGCCCTGGCGGACCGCGAACTCTACCTGCGCGGGGAGCGGTTCCTCTACTGCCTCGCCGAGAAATGAACGCCTGAGCGCGTGGGTTGTTTCCACGCGTGATCCCAAATTGCTTGTCGGACCAACCGGGCTTCGGTTCCTTGAGCGCCGCCATGTTACGTTTCCCATCCATCCTGAGTCTGCTGGTCGGCGTCTCCGTGCTTGCTCGGGCCGCTGACTGGCCCCAATGGCGTGGGCCGCAGCGCAACGGCATTTCCACCGAAACGGGCTGGGGTGACACCTGGCCCGGCGACGGTCCGCCCGTCGCCTGGAAGGCCAAAGTCGGGCTGGGATATTCCTCCTTCGTGGTTGCCCAAGGCCGCGCCTACACGCTGGGCCACGCCGACGGCGCGGACACCGTGTTCTGCTTCGACGCCGATTCCGGCAAGTCGCTCTGGAAGCACTCCTACCCGGCGGAACTCGGCGACAAATACTTCGATGGCGGCACCACGGGAACGCCGACCGTGGACGGCGACCGCGTCTATTCCCTCAGCCGCTGGGGCGACCTCTTCTGCCTCGAAGCGACGACCGGCAAAGTGGTCTGGTCGAAGAACGTGCAGCAGGAAACCGGTGCCCGAGTCCCGGAATGGGGCTTCGGCGGCGCGCCGCTCGTGTCGGGAAAATTGCTCATCTTGAACGTCGGTGAGGCCGGCCTGGCGGTGGACAAGGCGACGGGGAACCTCGCTTGGAAATCGGCCCCGAAAGCCGCGGGTTATTCCACACCCCTGCCCGTGACCCACCACGGCGAGGAGCTCGTGCTACTGGCCTCGGGCCAGGCCTACGTCGCGGTGAACCCGGCCACGGGTAAGGAGGCCTGGCGCACGAAGTGGGTGACCCAATACGACGTCAACGCGACCGATCCCGTCGTCGACGACGAGAGGATCTTCCTCTCCACTGGTTACGGCAAGGGCGGCGCCCTGTTCAAGTGGGCGGCCGGCGCCCCGGAACAGCTCACCAAGGTCAAGGCCCTGCGCACACAGATGAACACCGCGGTGCTGGTCGGTGGCCACCTCTACGGCGTGGACGGTGACACAACCGAGAAGGCGTCGCTCAAGTGCTTGGAGTTCGCGACGGGCGCCGAGAAGTGGGTCCAGCCCGGCTTCGGTTCCGGCGCCCTCATCGCAGCTGACGGCAAGCTCATTGCCCTGAGCGGTTCGGGCGAACTCCTGATCGCTCCGGCCGCCGCCACCGGCTTGGTCCCCACCACCCGCGCCCAGGTGCTCGGCGGCAAGTGCTGGACCGCACCCGTGCTCGCGAACGGCCGCCTGCTCTGCCGCAATTCCAAGGGCGACGTGGTGTGCCTTGATTTGCGGAAGAAGTGAGACTTCGCGGAAGTGCCGGTTGCACGAAGCCGTCGGATCGAAATGCTTACCGACGGCGTCCGGTTCGTCGGGTGCCGTCGCCAGTCATGATTCCCGAATCTCCTTTTACTCGCCGTCGCTTCCTCCGAACCGGTGCCGCCGCCGCCTCGGCCTTCGCCGCCGCGCCCTTCGTGCTGACGGCCGAGCCGGGACGGAAGTATCGCACCGCGCTCATCGGTTCCGGTTGGTGGGGCCGCAACATCCTCAAGGAAGCCATCGCGAGCGGACGGGTGAAGGTCGTCGCGCTCTGCGACGTTTACGCCAACGCCCGCGAGACCACCGCCGAACAAGTCACCGACCTCAATGGCGACCAGCCCAAAACTTACAACGACTTCCGCGAACTGCTGGCCAAGGAGAAGCCCGAGATCGTCATTATCGCGACGCCCGACCACTGGCACGCGCTCCAGACCATTGCCGCCGTAAAGGCGGGCGCGCATGTGTTCGTGGAGAAACCCACCGGCCACACCGTCAACGAAAGCCGGGCCATGCTCCGCGCCGCGCGCGACAGCGGCCGCATCGTTCAGGTCGGACTCCATCGGCGGATCGGGCCTCACCACGTCAGCGGCATGAATTTTCTCAAATCCGGCGCGGTGGGCGACGTGGGCATGGTGCGGCTGTTCGCCCACGGCGGCGGCGGCCGGGAAAAGCCCAGCGCCAACACCGAACCGCCCGAGGGCATGGATTGGGACCTGTGGTGCGGGCCCGCGCCGCTGCGGCCGTTCAACTCCCGCATTCATCCCGGCGGGTGGCGCAACTTCCTCGACTACGGCAACGGCCAGCTCGGCGACTGGGGCGTTCACTGGCTCGACCAGGTGCTTTGGTGGAGCGGCGAGAAGTATCCCAAACGCGTCTTCTCCACCGCCGGTCGGCCCATCAGCGGTCCCGCGGTGCTCAACGCCAAAGAGCAGACCACCGACGCGCCCGATCATCAGGTGGCCACGTATGAGTTCGAGCAGTTCACCTGTGTGTGGGAACACCGGCGCTTCGCGGAGAACAACGCCGAGAAACACCGCATCGGCGCCTACTTCTACGGCACCAAGGGCACGCTGCACATCGGCTGGCAGGACGGCTGGACGTTCTATCCGACCGACGACAACGCGAAGATCCTGCACGAAGATTCCCAGCTCCAGCAGCCCGACGGCCACAACCTGAAGCTGCTCTGGGCCGACTTCCTGACCGCCATCGACGGCGGCGCCAAGGGCGTCGCGAACATCGAGATCGCGCACCGCTCGTCCGTGCTGCCGCTGCTCGGCATGATCTCCTGGCGCACCGGCCGGAGCATCCAATGGGACGGCGCCACCGAACAAATCGTCGGCGATCCCGAGGCGAACAAGCTGCTCAGCCGGCCGTATCGCGGGGAGTGGGTGTATCCGGCGGTGTGAACAACAATCAGCCCGGAATCGTCCGGCGAACGAAACCCATGTCATTGCGTGCCACCCTCCTGATCGCGCTCGCGCTCGTCGGCACCCGTCCCACCAACGCGGCGGGCCCCGAGGCAGTCGGCCGCGACCTTGAACGTCGTTTCGCGGGCACGGTGCGGCCATTCGTCGGCACCTACTGCCTGGATTGCCACAACCAGGACAAGCCCAAGGGCGACCTCGATCTCAGCCCTTACGTCAGCGCGGAGGGCGTCGCCCGGGACTTTCAGCGGTGGGAACTGGTCTTGGAGCAGCTGCAGGCCGGAGAGATGCCGCCCAAGAAGGCGAAGCAGCATCCGACCTCGGCCCAGAGCCGGGACGTCGTCGCGTGGGTCCAAGAGCTTCGGAACCACGAGGCGAAACTGCATGCCGGTGATCCGGGACCGGTGCTGGCCCGGCGGCTGAGCAACGCCGAGTATGACTACTCCATCCGCGACCTGACTGGCGTGGACCTGCGGCCGACGAAGGAGTTTCCCGTCGATCCCGCCAACCAGGAAGGCTTCGACAACTCCGGCGAGTCGTTGGCCATGTCGCCGGCGCTGCTGAAGAAGTATCTCGGGGCCGCGCGGGAGGTGAGTCAGCACGCCGTGCTGACCTTGGACGGCATCACCTTCGCCAACCATCCGATGATGGTCCACACCGACCGCGACAAATACGGAACCCTGCGGATCGTCGATTTCTACCTGCGTCAACCGACGGACTACGCGGACTACTTCGCCGCCGCCTGGCGCTATCGCCATCGTTCGGCCCTTGGCAAACGACGCGTCCGCCTTGAAGACATTGCGGCCGAATCAAAGGTCAGCCCGAAGTATCTGGCCACCATCTGGGAGGCACTAAACGCGAAGGAGGACGTCGGGCCGATTGCGAAGCTGCAGCAGCTCTGGCTCCAGTTGCCGGTTCCGAAGCGCGGACAACCTGTCCCGGAAGTCCGGAAGAGCTGTGAAGCCATGCGGGATTTCGTGGTGAGACTGCGTGAGAAGATCCGGCCGGAGGTGCCCAACCTGTCCGCACCGGAACTGAATCCGAGTGCACAGGCGCTGGTCCTTTGGAAGAACCGCCAGTGGGCGGCCACTCGGCGGAGCTACGATTCCAAGGCCCTGCAGATCGACGGGTTCGTGACGCCGGCCACGGAGGAAGGGAAGAAGGCCGCGAGCTACAACCGCGTGAAGGTGAAGACGAAGACGCGCGAGGTGGACGCGGACCTGAACGTGCCTTCTGATCCCGTGCTGCGCGCCAAGCATGAGGCGGCGTTCGTGCGCTTCGCCGCGGTTTTCCCAGACGCCTTCTACGTGAAGGAACGGGGCCGTTCGTTTGTCGATCCCGAGGAGGAGAAGGCCAACGGCAACGTCGGACGCCTGTTGAGCGCGGGGTTGCACAACCAGACCGGCTACTTCCGCGACGACGGGCCGCTGTATGACATGATTCTAGATGACGCGGGCCGGCGCGAACTCGACCGCTTGTGGGATGAGTTCAACGTGGTCGCGTCGGTGCCGCAGCGGATGCACCAGAGTCTGGTCTATTTCGAGCGGACCGACTCGCGGTTCCTCAGCGACGCCGAGTTCGATTTCGCCCGCGCAGAGGACAAGGACTGCACGTCCGAAGCAAAGGTGAAGAAGCTCGCAGAACTCTACTTCGCCAAGGCGAAGCGGATCGGCGCGAGCGAGTTGGCCCTCGCGGCGATCACGGAACATTTCGAGCGCGCGTGGGCTGAGATCAGCCGGATCGAGAAACTGGCGCGCGATTCCGAACCGAAACACCTCGAAGCCCTGGTCAGTTTCGCGCAGAAGGCCTACCGCCATCCGCTCGCCCCGGCTGAGCGCGACAACCTACTCGCGTTCTACCGCACGTTACGGGATCAAGACGGACTGACCCATGACGACGCGATCCGCGACTGCCTCGCGAGCGTGCTGATGTCGCCGCATTTCTGCTACCGCATCGACCTCGTGGAAGCGGCGGGCAAGGGGCAGGCTGCCCCGGCTGCTTCGGTGTCCCGCCCAGCCAAAGTGAAGACGAAGGTGCCGCGCGGATCGCTGCCCTTGTCCGACCACGCCTTGGCCAGTCGCCTGAGCTATTTCCTTTGGTCAAGCGCGCCGGACGAGGCATTGCTGGCCCGCGCCGTTGCGGGCGACCTGCATCACCCCAAGGTCATTGCCGCCGAGGCCCGACGGATGATGAAGGACGACAAAGTCCGCGGACTTGCGGTCGAGTTCGGTGGCCACTGGCTCGATTTCCGCCGTTTCGAGGAGCACAACGCCGTGGACCGCACCCGCTTCCCGGCCTTCGACGACCAGTTGCGTCAGGCGATGTTCGAGGAACCGGTGCGGTTCGTCTTGGATGTCGTGCGCGAGAACCGGCCGGTGCTGGAGTTCCTCTACGCCAGCCACACGTTTGTGAACCCGGTCCTCGCGAAGCACTACGGCCTCGCCATCCCGCCGGTCGCCTCCAACCAATGGGTGCGGGTCGAGGATGCCCAGCGGGTCGGGCGCGGCGGGCTGTTGCCCATGTCCGTTTTCCTCACCGCCAATTCACCCGGCCTGCGGACGAGCCCGGTGAAGCGCGGCAACTGGGTCGCCCGCCGCGTGCTCGGCGAACGCATCCCGCCGCCGCCGGCCACCGTCCCGGAGTTGCCCGCCGACGAAGCCAAGCTCGGCGAGCTGACCTTGCGCGAGACCTTGGCGAAACACCGCGCGGATGCGAACTGCGCTTCGTGCCATGAGCGGTTCGATTCGCTCGGCTTGGTCTTCGAGGGGTTTGGCCCGGTCGGTGAGACACGGACGCTGGATCTGGCCGGGCATCCGGTGGACACGAGCGCGGCCTTTCCCGGCGGCAGCGAGGGCAGCGGCGTCGATGGCCTGCGCGCCTACATCCATGCGCACCGACAGGCCGACTTCCTCGACAACCTCTGCCGCAAGTTGCTCGCCTACGCCTTGGGCCGGAGCCTGATCCTGTCCGACGAGATCACGGTGCGTGACATGCGGGCCAAGCTCGCGGCTAATGGTCAGAGATTCGGCAGCTTCGTGGAAAGCATCGTCACCAGCCCGCAGTTCCTGAACAAGAGAGGCCCCGGCGACCTCGCCACCCAGTAACATCTCATGAGTGATTCCCCAGAGAACTCCCCTGAAGCCCGCCGCTTCCGTCTGTCGCGGCGCACCTTCCTCCGCGGCGTCGGTGTCACCATGGCTTTGCCTTGGCTGGAATCCATCCCGGCGTGGGGCACCGAGCCGCTGAAGGACGGCGTGCCGACGACGATGCCGAAACGCTTCGCGGCGCTCTTCTGGGGCAACGGTGTGAACGGCAACCATTGGTGGGCGAAGGGCTCCGGTGCGGCCATGGAATTGAGCAAGAGCCTCCAACCGATGGAACCGCTGAAGGCGAAGATGAACTTCATCGACGGCCTCTTCAACCGATCCGCCGTCGGCGTGGGCATCCATCCCGGCCAGACCGGCAACCTGCTTTCCGGCATGCCGCTCCAGAAGGGCGCGGTGCTCCACGGCGGCATCAGCATGGACCAGGTGCTGGCGAACCGCATCGGGCAGGACTCGGTCCAGCCGAGCATGGTCCTGGGCTGCGAACAGCCCATCACCGGCTACCACGAGACGAATTTCTCGATGGCCTACAGCTCCCACATCTCGTGGCAGAGCGCCGATTCGCCGGTGCCGATGGAGGTGTATCCGTCGATGGCCTTCGACAGCCTGTTCGAGAACCGCGGCAGCCGGCGCGCACAAAGCATCTTGGACCGCGTGAAGGAGGACGCCTCCAGCCTAGGTCGCAAGGTCAGCGCCCACGACAAAGCCAAGTTGGACGAGTATCTCACCAGCGTGCGCGAGGTGGAGAAGCGCATCGACCGGATGCGCGGCGACCAGGCGAAGGCTGTGGCGAACGCCCGCGGCAAGGACATCTCCGTGGTGATGATGAAGCGGCCCGACAACGGCCTGCCGGAGGACATCCGCGAGCACATGCGGCTGATGTGCGACATCACCGCGCTCGCCTTCCAGACCGACAAGACCCGCGTCGTCTCCCTGCTGCTGTGCCGCGACCTCTCCGGCCTGTTCTATCCGTTCCTTGATGTCCGCAAGTCGCATCACTCCGCGTCCCACGACGACCTGTCGGACGACTTTGAGCGTGTCACCCGTTTCTATTGCAGCCAACTCGCCTATCTCGCCGGCCGGCTCGAAGCCATGCCCGAGGGCGAAGGCACGGTGTTGGATAACTCGTGCCTGCTGCTGCTCTCAAACATGTGGTCCGGCAACAAGCACGACAGCACGCGCCTGCCCCTGCTGACCGTCGGCGGCTTGGGCGGCGCCTTGCAGACCGGTCGTGTGCTCAACTACCTCGATAAGGGCGACGAGAACCGCAAAGTCTGCAGCCTCTATCTCTCCCTGATGGAGAAGATGGGCGTGAAACTGGACCGCTTCGGCGACGCCGACGCCTGCCTCGCCGGAATCTGAGCGGCTCAGGCCGTGGCCACGGACAAACGTAAGCCCAGCGGTTTCAGGATTTCACCGAAGGTCTCCAGCGTGGGGTTGCCGTCCTTGGACAAGACCTTGTAGAGGCTCTGACGCTGGAGCGTCACCTTATCCGCCAAGGCTCCCACTCCACCGCGGGCATCCACCACGTCCTTCAGGGCCAGCATGAGCGCCTTGCGGTCCTTCAGCGCGATCAATTCGTCGAGGTAATGCGCCGCAAATTCAGGGGCCTTCAACTCGGTCAGCAGGTCTTCCCGATAGTCACGAAGCTTCATCGGCATATTGGTTCCACAGTTCTTGCGCCACCTTAATATCCCGGGGTTTTTACCGCTTGTCCCCGCCACCCAGCAGCACGACCAACTGTCGGCCGCGGCGGCCAAAATAGACCCGGAATCCAAGGCCGAAATCGATCTTCAACTCGAACACGCCACCGCCGACCGCCTTGTGATCGCCCAAGTTTCCGCCACGCATTCGGGTCAGACGCGAACTAATCACCGCGCGGGTCCTGGCATCGGCGAGGGCGAAATACCACTCGTTGAACGGAACCCTTCCGTCCGCCAGTTCCAATTTCTGAACGTCGAGTTCCATTCATCAGACTTACTGTCGGCCGCCCAAAACCACCTATCAACCATAGGTGACAACGGTCATTTGCTCACGGCACCTTCGCGCCTTCTGTCAGCGTCTTCCGGCGATACACCTTGTCGCTGGCGCAGACATAGAGCCAAGCGCGGCCCGGGCCCGCAAAAGCGCAGCTCACCACGCCTTTTTCCTGCGGGCGCGAGACGATGCCGCCCATCCGGCCGTTGGCGTCGAACATCTGGATGCCGAGGTGGCTGGTGATCCACCAGCGGCTCTGCGCGTCGGAGATCATGCCGTCGCCGCCGGAGTCGGACTTCCCGACGGGCGCGCGGAGTTCCAAGTTTCTCTCGCCGCCTTTCAGACTGCCGTCAGTGGCGATCAGGAAGCTCCACGCGTTGGTGCCGCCGTATTCGCTGACGACGAGCATGCGCTGGTCGGGGCTGAGGGCGATGCCGTTGGGCGCCTTGATGCCGCCGGCCGCGACCGGGGGACGGGACATATTGCGGGCCGAAGTCGGCACCTTCACGACGGTGCCAGCCGCAGTGTCGGTGAAGTAGATCCAGCCGTCCTTGGACACGACCAGATCGTTAGGCTGCACGTCGGTGGCGACGGTCTCGATGGCCTTGGTCACGGGATCAATGACGATGATCTTCTTCGCGTTGTTGGTGCCCTGACCCTGCGTAGCGGCGTAAAGCTGGCCGTCGGGGCCGAACTTCAGGCCGCTGATCTTGGGTCCATTCTCCAGCCACGCGACGGGTTTGGTTTCGTTGGCCGCGACGCGATAGACGAGGCCCTTGGGCAAATCGCTGAAGTAGAAGTTGCCTTCCGCATCGCCGCAGGCCGCGTCGGTGAAGCCGTAGCCTTCGCCGACGAGTTCCCAGTCGCCGGGTTTGCCGCCGTCGGCGAGGACCTTGGATAGGGCTTCGTCGCCGCCGAGGTTGTCCTTGGTGACGGGCTTGGGCAGTTCCGCGAGGGCCGGACGCCAGAGCCAACGGAGCGAATCGGGCAGGATCGCGCCGCCGTGCTGGCCGCTGTGGCTGCCGGTGCCGAAGACAAACTGGAAGTCGTAGCCCATGAACGCGAGCGCGCTGGCCATCTCTTGGTTCGCGAGCGGCCAGTGGCCGTGGAGGTTGTTGAGGTCGTTGGCGCCGTCTTGGAGGAATACGCGGATCGGTTTCCGCTCGGTCTTCCGAATCCACGCGGGATAATTGTGGCCGCCGCGAATGTTCGTATAGCTGCCGATCTGCGAGAGCACCTTGCGGAACTGGTCAGGGCGTTCCCATGCGACGGTGAAGGCGCAGATTGCGCCGCTGCTCATGCCGGCGAGGGCGCGCAGTTCAGGGTCGTCGGTGAGCTTCACGCCGAACTTCTGCACGGTGAACGGCAGCAGTTCATCCAGCAGGAACTTGGAGAAGGCGTTGCCTAGCGAATCGTATTCGAAGCTGCGGTTGCTGCGGTTGTTCGCGCCGGCCGCAGGAGAATCGGCCGCGGTGCGGACGCCCGGATTCACGAACACGGCGATGGTCACCGGCATTTCGCCCTTCAAGATCAGATTGTCGAAGACGATGGGCACGCGCTGGCCGCCGGTCTCGCTCACGTAGCCGCCGCCGTCGGTGAAGACCATGAGCGCGGCGGGTTTGGTGCCGTCGTATTGTGCGGGGGATGTAGATCCAGCAGTCGCGTTCCGTCTCGGGATAAACCTTGGACGTGTTGAACGAGAACTTTTCGACGCGGCCTTTGGGCACACCAGGCGCGCGTTCGGTAGCTTCGGGACCGAGCTTGTAGTCTTGGGCCAAGGCGGGCATGGCCGCCACGAGGCAGAGCGAAGCGCAGAGCACGCGCAGGGAGTTCATGCCGGCAGCCTCGCAAAAAGCGAAGCCGCCGAAAAGCGGGAAGCTTTCCGACGACTGGTTGGGGGTTAGGCGAGGGGAAGACTTAGCGGGAACCGACCAAGCGGCGGCGCATGAGCGCAAAAACACCAAGCCCGCCGCCGGCTATCAGGGCCCACTCACCGGGTTCCGGAACCGGGGTGATGGAGGTGATGTTGGCACTGAGCCCATAGACCTGCACCCCGCCGGTGTCGTAGCCGAATAAGTTCCAAGTGACGTTGTCAAAGCTGGCCAGGGACGGCGCGATTGTCGGGACCGCGTCGCTGACGAGGGCCGTCTGGGTGGAGTCATATAGATCCAACGACATGAGACTACCATTGTGGGTGGCGGGCAGAGCCGCAGCGTCCAATAGCGGGTCACCCGCTGTATAGGTGATCAAGTGACTGCTCCCGACCGGGTTCATCACCTGAATGTTATTAAACTGATTCACCGGCGTCACAACGCTGGTAAAAACGTAAGTCTGCCCCGGGGTGACCAAGTTAACCGTCATCGAAAACTCGCCCAGAGCGGCGCCGGTGAAGCGATAGACACCGTTGTTCGGATCACCAAGAAAGACATCCGTGACGTTGGCTGGGCTGTAACTGATCGTCCCGGACAGCGCTTGGCCGGCTTGGATGCTGTCCGCCAGAAAAGTGCCCGTATCAAGGATCCCGAAAACGGTTCCAGTGAAGCTGAACACCGCGCCATGGGCACTGAAAGCCGCCGCCGCCCCCAGCACGGCCGCAACCAGCAGGCGGCCGCTCGGTTGACGCGTGGAGATCGAACCAGAGTGATTGGTCATACCGCCTGATTATGGGGGCACTGGTGGACTGCGGTATCCGACTTTGGTCAGGTTCACCGCCCCGCCCCCTCCGACTAAAGCCGGATAGATTGACCGCAAGCTCGGCGCGACATTCGCCGCCTCCTCGCTAGAAACCGGGCGTGTTCCGCAGCTTTTCAGCCGCTTCCTACCCGTGCGCCCCTCCCGGACCACGCACCCGCCACTCGCTCGCAGGCGGTGCAGGCCGCCGCTGATCCCGCCCTACCATGCCTCCCGACTCCCTGCCCCCACCACTGCTCGCGAGGGAACTGAATCGACGCCGCGAGTCCACCCGCGTCAGCCTACTACGCGCCAACACGGCCGTGGCCGTCGTGCTCGTGACAGTGCTGTTGCTCGCACTGGCCGCGACTTGGCAGGGACTGCGCGCCACCCGGCTCCAAAACGTCGCCCAAGGCCAGCGAAGCCGGGCAGAAACGGCCGAAGTCACCGCCCGGGCAGACCTCTGGCGAGCCCTGTTGGCCGAGGCCCGGGGCGTCCGGCTGGGCCAGACCCTCGACCGGCGCGCGAACGCGCTGAACACCCTGCGCCCATGCGCCGGAACCTCGCGCTCATGCTAGAGTTGGAAGGGTATGAAGTGCTGACCGCCGAAAACGGGCGCCAAGGAGTCGAATTCGCCCTAGAGGATCCCCCTGACCTCGTGCTGTGCGACGTCATGATGCCCGAACTCGACGGGTTGGCCGTGTTGCAACTGCTGCGCGAAAACCAAGGGACGGCGACCACGCCGTTCATTTTTCTCACGGCCAGAGCGGACTGGAGTGACGTGCGGCTCGGCATGAACTTCGGGGCCGATGATTACCTCGTGAAACCGGTGGTCCGGAACGAGCTTCTCACGGCGGTGCAGGTGCGCTTAGCCCGGTCCGAACTCGTCAACGAGCGCCTGCGGCAATCCGCATCCGGGTTTAATCCGGATTTTTCTTCGGCTGAACCACTTCAGCAAAAACTGGGCGTCACCCCGCGCCAAGCCGAAACCCTGCTTTGGGTGGCTCAAGGGAAGTCCAACGCCGACATCGCGGTCATCCTCGGGCTGAGCGAGAAGACGGTGAAACAGCATCTCGGTTCCGTCTTTCAAAAGATCGGGGTTGAGGGACGCAATGCCGCGGCGTTGCGGGCAGTGGAAATTTTGAGCCAGCCCCGCACGGGCCACCTCCCGGGGTAAGCCGCGATCCGTGAGCAAATCCCCCGCCGGCGGGAAAGTGGCCGAAAGTTCAGGACGCTGGCTTTCTCGCTCCCCGAGCTTCCCTTGGCCGGTTGGGTCATGCCACGTTTGTGCGTCCCATGAATCCCACCGATTGGAAGCTGATCGTGCTCGCCCTAGCCGCCATTGGCGTGCTCGTGCTCTTGGTCACCAAGCTCAAGGTCAACGCGTTCATCTCGCTCGTCATCGCCTCACTGCTGGTGGGCGGGGGCGCCGTGTTGCTCGAAGTCCCCTTCAAAGACGCCGCCGGCAAGCTAGCGCCCTACACCATGCTCGGCGTCGCGAAGTCCATCCAAGACGGCCTGGGCGCTACCCTCGGCGGCATTGCAGCCGTGCTCGGGCTCGGCGCCATGCTGGGCAAACTGCTCGCCGAATCGGGCGGGGCCCAAGTGTTGGCCAAGCGGTTCGCGGCCATGTTCGGCCCAAAGCATATCCAATGGTGCATCATGGCGCTCGCGCTCGCGGTCGGGCTCACGACGTGGTTTGCCGTCGGGTTGGTGCTGCTGTTGCCCATCCTGCTCACCCTCACCCGCGAAACGAAGCAGCCCTTCCTGTTACTTTCGTTACCCCTGCTCGCCTGCCTTTCGGTGATGCACGGGGTCATGCCGCCACATCCCGGACCGGTGGTCGCCGTCGAAGCGCTCAAAGCCAATATGGGGCTCGTGCTCTTCTGGGGGTTCATTATCGGCCTGCCGACGGCGGCGGTCGCCGGTCCCATATTCGCCAGAATCGCAGTGCGGCGGGTGGTGGCCAATCCGCCCGCGATCGCCGACCAAGCGACCTTGGATCCCAACCTCCGGGCGCCCAGTTTTGGCCTGACCTTGCTCTCCATTTTGCTGCCAGTGGTGCTGATGCTCATCGCCACGCTGGCTGAACTCACGCTGGCCAAGGGCAACCACACCCGCGAGGTCGCCACGTTCATCGGCAACCCGAGCATTGCACTGCTCGTTTCGGTGGTCTTCGCCACTTGGTCGCTCGGCACCCGCTGCGGTTACAAGCTGCCGCAACTGCTCAAGTTTACCGAATCCAGCGTCGGCGCCATCGGCATGACGATCCTCGTGGTCGGCGGGGGGGGCGGCTTCGCCCGCGTGCTGCGCGACAGCGGAGTGGCGGATTCCATCGGGCGCGTGGCGGAGACGGCGCACCTCCCGCCGCTGCTCTACGGTTGGTTGATTTCGGCATTCATTCGGGTCGCCACGGGTTCCGCCACGGTGGCCATCGTCACGGCGTCCGGGCTGCTGGTGCCGGTGCTGGCGGCGCATCCGGAATTCTCCCCGCATCAGGTTGCGCTCATCATCTGCGCCATTGGTTGCGGCTCGCTGTTCCTGTCGCACCTGAATGACGCCGGCTTTTGGATCGTGAAGGATTGCCTCGGGCTCACCGTGGGCCAAACGCTCCGCACGTGGACGGTTTGCGAAACCATCGTGGGCATTGCTGGCATGCTGTTTTCGTGGCTGGCTTTTTACCTCGTGGGCTCTTTCAACGCGCAGTGATTCGGGCCGGCCGCCTCCGCCCCGGCTCAGGGCCAAGCCACCACTCGGAAGAAATACGGCAACCGCGGGTCGAGCGCCGGCAGCGTCGCGCCCAACGCGTCTTCCTCGGCCCGGATCGCTTCGCTTACCCGCGTCCAAGTCTCCAAGTCATTGCTGGTCTCCAGCCAATAAAGCCAGCCCGGGATAGTCGGCCAAGTGAAGCCCAGCGTGCCGTTGGGCAACGGCTCCGGCAGCGCCAGCGCCAACCGACTGGCCGCGTCGGTCGGGTCCGTGCCAGCCCGCCATTCGCTGACGTCACTCACGCCGTCTTCATCAGTGTCGCCGCGGCCGGTGAAACCCGCTGCAGCCGAGCCAAAGAAGCGTTTCTCCCAGAAGTCGCTCATCAAATTACGGTTCAAGTCGGGGAACTGGTAGTGGCCAGTGAAGACGAGGAGATTGGTGGAGCCGCCGAGCGTGTTGGTGCGCGGTGACGGCGTGGAGTAATACGGCACGTTCTGCCAGGTCAGGCGGTATTCGCCCGCCGGCAGGTTGGTGCGAAACGACTGGCCCGCGCCGGAGAGCGTCAGCCCGTTCGGTCCGCTCAGGGTGAAGACCGCCTGCGCCAGATTGTTGGTCACCACGATGCCACTGCTGGCCACGGTGTTCAGTTCGATCCCGATGTCGTCGAGCAACCAACCGAGCCGCGCGCCAGTGCTGAAGGCGAAGAGTTGATAGTTGAACCGGAGGCGCACGACTTCGCCGACGAACTGGCCCAAATCCACTTCCACCTCTTCCCAGCCCAAGGAGAATTCGTCGTCCACGGCGTAAACGTCTTTCCACGTCGCCCCGTTGTCGGTGGACAACGCGACCTGCGCGGCTTCCAAAACAAAGTCGCCAAACGGATCGTCCTCGCCGCCGCCGGTCACGCTGAAGTCGTAGTTCTGCCAGAAGCGCAGTTTCGCCGAGTTGCCGCCCACGAGGCTGATCGCCGGCGTGATGAGGTCGGTGACCGCATAGTCCACGCCTTCACCCTTGAGGTTCGTAGCCCAGACATGGTCGCCGGTGTGCGGCCTGAGATTTTGCTCGTTCAACGGCTCGCCAAACTGCCAACCGCTGGCACTCAAGCCGCCGCCGTCCTCTTCGTCTTCGCCCGGCAGGGCCGCGCCCAAGCCGGAATCGTCATAGACCGCCCAGCCCGGTTCCGCGACGTCGAGCGGATCGGACCACGGCGGCTGGATCGGTTCGAGGGTCGTCACCGAGTGCAATTTTCCAGCGTTGTTTTCCACCGTCACATTGCCGGCGGCATCACGGCTGACGACTTGGAAGTAATAGGTCTTGTTCGGCAACAAACCGCGCAACAACACGTCGTGCTGGGTGCCGAATTCGGCATTGTAGGCGCTCCGGGTGAGAAACGTGTCGTCACCCGCCGTCTCGCCAAAACGCACCAACGCATCGGTCGGCTTGTCCGTGACCCACGCGACGTAGGCTTCGTTGTAGGACGGTTCGCTCGTGACGCTGCTGACCACCGCCTGGACCAAGTCCACGCTCGCCGTAGCGGCGGATTCCGCCGCCGCCGAGTCCACATACGCGGCGCGCAAGGTATCGCCCTGCCGAGCGCCCAAGCGGCCGGGCGCGGCCGGTTCATCGACACCTTGCAGCGTGAGTCGCCCCCGGAAGACGCCTCGCCGCGGAGTCTCGGCGAGGGGCACAGCCACCTGGGTCGCCCCGTTGGCCACCGTGGCGACGGCGGTGCCCTGCCCGGACCGGCCGCTGTCGAGCACCTCCAGCACGACATCACCCGGCACCGTGTAAGCGGATTGGCCGAACGCCACCGCGCCGCCGGGCGCCAGTTCCGGCGTCAGAAACCGGAGCGCGTTGGCCAACAGGGTGGCGCGGTTGTGGGGCGCGGCGGTGGCGAGCGGCACGGCTTCAAATGGGAAGGAATAAAACACCACCCGACCCGTATTGCTGTCCTGTCCGGTCTTCGGGAAACGCACGCCCACCACTTGTTGGTTTTCCTGCAAAAACACCGGCGCGGCTTCTTCGCCGGGCGTCAGGTGATCCGGCACGTCGGGCCAGCCCGAAAGCCCGCTGAGGCTGAACAGCAGGTCGACAATGAAACCTTCAGGAAAGTTGCTGTAATCCAGCTCCACAGTGACGCCGGCACCCGCGATGTCGCCGGGCAAGGCGGCGATGGCTTGGGCCCCCAAATCCGCCCCAAAACTCTTCACATGCAACACCTGGGTCATAAACGCCGGGCCGGCCGGGGTCTCGGCAAGTCGCGTCAAGAGGTCGTGCGAAACCACAAATAACGAACCGCCTGCCTGCACGTAGTTTTGCACCGCGGTGAGGATCCCGGGGACTGGCGCCGCGCCTTCTTCCGGTCGCCAGACGACGAGCCGATACGCGCGCAATTCATCTGCCGTGGGTCCACGCCCCACCACCGAGGTGTCCCAGACTTCGTAATCCACGTGCAAGGCGTCGAGCACGCTGGTCCAGTTTTCGATGCCCGGATAGAGGGTATCCGTGAGTTGTTCGAAGGCGATTTCAGGCGAATACACCAGCAGCGCCGACGCCGGGA
Organism: uncultured Verrucomicrobiota bacterium; assembly: GCA_903821635.1. Classification (GTDB taxonomy): domain Bacteria; phylum Verrucomicrobiota; class Verrucomicrobiia; order Limisphaerales; family UBA9464; genus CAIWAH01. The sequence continues at coordinate 28,757 of CAIJLV010000227.1, forward strand.
TGGGCGACACAAACCGGAGGAATACGCCGCCGTTGTTGTTCGTCGTGGCGTTGCCCGCCCGGTCCGTGGCGACGATGTAGTAGAAGTAGGTCTCGCCCGGCGTAAGGGGCGGCAACGTCACTTGGCTCTGCAACCGAAACGCAGGGTCCATGACCCGGTTCACTACGGCGTTGGTCGGTCCGAAATACACCTGGGCGTGGGCCGGTTCACTGTTGAGCCAGGTGATCCGCACGCGGCCAAACTCCTGCACCGCGGTGACCCCGGAGACCAGCGGCGGCTGGGCATCGACTCGGGCCGACGCCGTGCGGTCGCCCGGCGGACTCGCGTCGCGATAGGCTACGCTGAGTTCATCGCCATCGCGCACCGACAACCGCGCATCTCCATTCACGGGCCCGTTGGTCGTCAGCAGGACCGAGCCGCGGAAATTGCCGGAGCCATCCACCGCTTCGAGGAAGACGATTTCTTCTCGGGGTTCCGTGGTGCTGAAGACCGCCACAGACACCCGCGACTGACCGGCCAATTGCTGATCCACCAAGCGCAGCGTCGCCACCGAGGGGGCGAGGTAAGCGGCACGGTCCCACGAGATCACGCCTTCGCCAGGGGCAGGCAACTGACCGGAAATCACCAAGGCGAAATCCTGCTCTGGCGCCCCGACCACGCGCCGGTGAACGTCCTGCACTACGTTGACGCCGCGCACGCGCACCGTCCATTCGCCGGCCGCGGGTTCGCTCAGGTGGACTCCCTCGACGTTGTTGAGGCGGTCGCCTTGGACGGTGCTGGCCACGCTTTCACCATCGGCAAAGGCATTGCCCCGGTAGACGTCGCCGTTGGGCGCGATCACTTCAAGATCGAGATCGTTGACCAGTGCGGGAATCGCCGCCGGGAGGCCGGGCACGTCGGTATAAACCAAGGAGATCTTGAGCTGGTCGCCGGAACCGACGACGACCTTGCGTTCATGCATCTGGCCCTGGGCAAGTCCGGTGCCCTGCTCAGTCATTTCGTAACGCCGGTCGGAGTCGATGAGGTTCACCAAGTTGATGCGGCCCCAGCCTTCGTCATTGTTCGGCACGGGCGCGGTGTCGCCCACGAGCACGCCGTCGCCCGCGTCGGCGGGTTCGCCAAAGAAGTCGTCTTCGCCGGGAATCACAGCCGTGCCCATGTCGTCCGCCGAGTTGATGAGCAAGGCCTTCACCAAGGCGGGCGACGGAGTGACGCCGACATGAGTGGCGCGATACCACTGGACCACGATCGCACAGGCTCCGCTGGCGTGGGGACCGGCCTGTGACGTGCCGCCCTGATAAAGGTAGAGGTCGCTGATCGGGCCCCACGCGTTGTTGTCGTTGGCGAAGATGGAGCGCAGCGAGGCAATCCACGTGCCGGGCGCGACGAGGTCGGGTTTGATGCGCCCGTCTTCCGCCGGCCCTCGGCTGGAGAAATCCGCCATCACCTCTTGGCCTTCGCCGTAAAGTGGAAATTCAAAGCGGTTGTTCTGCGTGGCGCCGGTGGCGATCACGTTTTTGGCCACCGCCGGTGAACCGATGGTCTGTCCCGCCGGGCCGGAATTGCCCGCACTGAATTCCAAGAGGTAAGGCTGTTCGCCGGGCACGTCCGGATCGGCGTCCCGGACCAGCGCATCGAATTCGGCCGCGCTGAGATCATATTGCCCGCTGGTGTCATCGCCCCAGGAATTGGAGCCGACGTAGGCGCCGCTGCGGACCGCATCTTGCGTGAGGCGTGCGAAGCTGGGCGGCGGCCGATAGGCGCCGGAACCATCAAAAATGCGCTGCCCGACTAGGCGAGCCCCCGGGGCCACGCCCAACCCATAGAGATAACCGCTTTCGTCCACCTCCCCCGAAGCCGCATTGCCGAGCACGATGCCGGCGCAATGCGTGCCGTGGCTGTGTTCGTCGCTCGCGTCGGCCAAATTATCGTAGGCAAACAGCGCCTCGACCCGGCCCGCAAGGTCGGGGTGCAAATCAAGGGCGTTACCAGAATCAATCCCGGAGTCCGCGACGGCCACGATGACACCCGCGCCATCATAGCCGAGTTGGTGCAGGTAGGCGGGGCCGCCCACCGCGGAACCTTCGCCCGCGAGTATGGTGGTGGCCACTTCGTCCACGAGCTTCATGCGTGGCGCCGGCTCGATCCACAGGACCGCGTCGGATTGGGCCAGCACGCGCAATTCGGCCGCGTTGAGTTGGCCCGAGAAGAAGGTGCCGGCGCTCAAGGTCGAGCGGGGGTGGCTGTCATGGAGTTGCCGGGCGATGAAGTGGAGTTCCAACGGTTCCGCGCCGGGCCGCGCCAGCAACTTTACGGGCACCCGGCCCGTCAACTGACCGGTGAGCAGCGATTTCAGGCGCGGATCCAGTTTGTGCCGGGGTTGAAAAGGTCCCACCCACCGCACCGAGGACAAGGCGCGCAATTCGGCCAAGCGAACTTGGGTCAACCGGGCGACAAAGGCGTCGTCCGGCACATAGTGGAGCAGTTGGACGCCCAAGGCGCCGAGTGGCTCGCGCCCGGCGGTCGCCAGCGGGCCAGCCATCTGGATGAGGTAAAGTCCGGTCACCGGCGCTTCGACCGATTGCCGGGCCGCGGCCGCCCGTTGGGGGGCGGAGGGCGGTTCGGGCGGGGCAATGGTTTCCGTGCGCAACCGGATCAACCGGAGGCCATCCCCCCACGCCACGGCGACGAATACGGAAAGCACCAAGAGCGCGCGGAAGCAGGGGCGGAGCACGCGAGCAACCTAGCCAGCGCCATGCCAGCGGCAAGGTGACGAAGGGGCTCGCTGCCCGGAAACCAGCACCGTGATAAACTCCCCATTTGCCGCCTCAGGATCGGCAGACTACCAACCGCGGATGCACCTCCTGCCTTGGCTCACCCTGGCGGCGTTCACCGCGCTCGCCGGCCCGAAAGACGGTTCGCTCGACCTTTACTGGATCGACTCCGAGGGCGGCGGCTCGACCCTGCTGGTCACCCCGGCCGGCGAGAGCGTGCTCATTGATGCCGGCAATCCCGGCGGGCGCGACCCGGGCCGCATCCACCAAGTCGCCACGCAAATCGCCGGGTTGCAGCGGATCGATCATTTGGTCGTCACCCACTTTCACCTCGACCACTTCGGTGGCGCGGCTGAACTGGCAGCCTTGCTCCCCCTCGTAAACGTCTGGGACAACGGCCTCCCGGACTCCGACCCGGACGGTAATCGTCAATCCACTTGGCCGCTGACCCGGAAACCGTATCGCGACCTGAAGGTTGCCAGGCGCCACCTTGTGCAACCGGGCACGGCGCTCCCTCTTCAGTCTACCGCTGGCCAAACGCAGCTGGATTTGCGCTGCGTGATGACGCGCCAACAGGCGTGGGCTGCCCCGGACGGGACTTTCGACCGAGGCTCCCGCCCAACTCCACTGCCGCCCAAGCCCGTGGACACCTCGGATAATGCGAACAGCTCCGCGTGGGTGCTCCAGTTTGGCGCATTTCGCTTCTACGACGGCGGTGATCTGACGTGGAATTCGGAAGCCAAACTGGTGGTGCCCGAACGACTCGTGCCGGCGGTGGATGTTTACCAAGTCACTCACCACGGCTTCGACGTCAGCAACCATCCGCTGCTCGTCCGGGCGCTGAATCCGACGGTGACCGTGATGAACAATAGCCCGACGAAGGGTTCCGCTGGAGAAGTTTTCGCTACCCTACGCGGACTTCCGGCGTTGCAGGCCCAATATCAGGTCCACAAAAACACCCGCCCCGACGGCGTGACCAACAACTGTCCGGACGCCTTCATAGCGAACCATGACGCCCTGCCCTGCGCCGGCCACTTCATTCACTGTCGCGTGAGTCCCGACGGCAAAAACTACACCTTCTCCCTTCCAGCCAGCGGCCATACCGCCACCTACGCCACACGCCGGAAGTAGTCCCGGTTGCCCCCTCCAGAGATCAGACTTTCACTACCGGAATAGAACCGGTTGCCAACCGCGCCGACGCGCCATCAAGTTTAGCCCCACTCCATGAAATCCACCCTCCACCAGACCGCCAGCCCGCCCCCGGCAGGTGTCGCCCTCGCCGATTTCCACCTCCTCGAAGGCCCGCATTCGCGCACCAATGAGTTGCTAAACCTGTTCCGGGTGTTCCGGGATTACCTGCGCGGCTTCCGGGCGCTGCACTTCGTCGGCCCGTGCGTCACGGTGTTTGGCTCCGCCCGCACGCGGGAAACCGACCCGCACTACGTCATGGGGCGCGAACTAGGGGCAGCCATCGCCCAGTTGGGCTTCACCGTGATGACCGGCGGCGGCCCCGGCATCATGGAAGCCGCCAACCGTGGAGCGAAGGACGTCGGCGGCCGGTCGGTCGCGTGCAACATCGAACTGGCGCATGAACAGGAGCCCAACGCGTATTTGGACCGCTGGGTAAACCTGCAATTTTTCTCCGTCCGTAAAACCATCCTAATCAAGTATTCTTACGCCTTCGTGGTGTTGCCCGGTGGGTTTGGGACCTTGGATGAATTTTTCGAAGCCTTGACGCTGATTCAAACCGGCAAATTGAAGAACTTTCCGGTGGTCTTGATGGGACGCGCCTATTGGTCGGAGCTGCTGGCGATGATCACCAAGATGGCCGCCACGGGCATGATCAGCGCACCCGACCTCGAACTGGTCCTAGTCACGGATTCGGTGCCGGAAGCGGCCGCCTACATCGAGGCCAAGACGATCAAACCATTCGGCTTGCAACGGGCAGTCCGGGGCCTGCCTTGGCTGCTGGAAAAGGGACTAGACCGAAGTTGAACCTGCTTGGCTCAAGCGGCACCCGCCGGCGGGCGCCTGTTTTTCGGAGGGAAACCTCAACCGGAAACGGGAGGCAAAGGTGGGGTGGCCGACGGGACTCGAACCCGCAACAACCAGAATCACAATCTGGGGATCTACCATTGATCTACGACCACCAACCGGAGGGGGACGCTAGGCACGCCCCAAAGGACCGTCAAGACTCGCTCTTCGTCTCCGCATTTTCTGTCGCCTGCTGGGCGGCCGCCACCCGGTGGAGGTAATCCCACGCAAAAATTCCGGAACCGTGGCCGTCACCCCAATAGGGCTGAATGCCGTAGCTGCCCACTTCGGCAAAGCGCACGAGCTGGAAGGCGTTTTTCGCGTAAGGACGAGAGGGCGCCTTGTAAGTATTACCAAAAATGTCCTGTTCGCCCATGCACGCCGCGCATGGGCAAAATCGGCGCAGGGTTTCAAAAGGAATGAAACTCTCCGACCCATCGTCCCAGCGGACGGCGAATTCATTGGGAAACGGGGTTAGATCTACCGGACGCATGGCGGTAAGGATTCGTCGCGAACGGCGGCCTGTCGAATCTGGTTCTTCGGCCGACTGTTACCGGCAAAACCAACCCGTGCCCAAAGCCTCAAAAACGGTAGCCGATGCTCGCAGTGATTACGAAGTCCGCGAACGCCGCGTCGCCGCCGGTGGTGCCGCCGCCCACGATTTGATCCCAGCGTTTGTCGGCAACGCTGGCCTGGCGGTTCCGATAGAGCGCCACCGGCGCGTAGACTGCGGCCGAAAAGCGGCCCTTCATCAACGTGATTCCGGGTTCGATTGCGATCGTGTAGCCGGGCCGCCGAAAGCCGTTGCTGCCACCCAGGGCATCTTCCACGGGCACGCCTTCCACGCGGCCGCCCAAGCTCAAAGCCAAACCCCAACTCTTGACGAGCGTGTAGGTAAAACCAGCGCGAGCTAGGTATTGGTCGCTGATGGACATGACGTCTTCCAGCGCCGTCGGCGTGTTGTAACCGAGTGCTGTGGCGGCATCGAGCCGAGCCTGGGCGGTGGCCTTTTGGGCGGGCGTGGCGGTGGGACTGGCCAGCGTTCGGTTCAACGCTGTAATCGTGCGCCCACGCGGGTTGGCGATCTCGGTGGAGACTCCGTTCACATCCTCGGGGTTAAACAGGTAGAAGCCCTGTGCATAGACGGAGGTGCGTTCAAAAAGTTCCCGATACGCAAAGAACTCGAGGGAAAATCCCCAACCGCCATCGCCGGGCTGGATGGATTGGTCCACCGCATGCTCCTCGGGACCGCGGACGGTGTTAAACGTATCGGTCGCTTCGTAGTCGCCCGTGGGCGCTTTGAGCCCCAAGCCCACCTGCACGTTACCCTTGGGATGGTGGCTGGGATCCCACAGCCAAGCATAAGTCGTCAGCCGGAGATCTCCGATGCCGGTGGCTTGGGAATATCCGCGCACCGCACCGGTCGCCGGCGACCCGCCGCTGTGTTCGTAGAAGGACGAACGGTCCGAATGCACAACGGGCAGGGTTAGCGTGGAGCTGAACCGCGGGGTGAACTGATAGCTGACGGCTAGGTCGAAGAAGTGCGAGTCGTTGACCACCTCGGTGCCCAATGACTGCCTTTGCTTCTGTTCCACGTCGCCCACGAAATGCCGGTCTGAATGTAACCAGCGGTAATTCAGCGCGACCGACCAGTCGCCTCCCATCAGGCCGTTTTCAGGGTCGTGCTGACCATGCCCCGGCAGCATGCACTGCCCCCCGCGAACGGCGACACAACCTTGGGCTAGCGTTTGGTTCGGTAGGGTAAGGTGGCAAACGAACGCGGCAGCTCCGGCCAAACCGGCAACGCCACGAAAACAAATTGGAATGTATCTCATAAGTGGGAACGGCGCGCTGAATTAGCGGAGCCCACTCATTTCGGGTCATCTTCTGGGGTGAAATACCGCAAACGAGGGGCCAACCACCCGTTGGGTAAGGCGGTTTCCCTAGCCGGCATTTGGGGCTGCCTCGGTGCGGTGGCCGCCTTGCCGCGCAACTTCAATGCGGTTTGCCCCCGGCACACCGCCTTCACGGGGGGCTGGTCACGCCTAACTCCGGCGGCGCAGTCCGGCCGACGGCCCGGGGGGTGCGCAGCTTCACCCAATTCCCGGTTCAAGTTCTGGGCGGTCCAACCAGCGTCGCCACTCAGGCAACCGTGCTGGCCCGCAGGCTGCCGGACAGGCGGCTCAAGCAGCCCATTCCGGATTTTCCATGAAGGCGTAGCAGAGCAGGTGGAGAATCGTCATCTGAATGTCCTCAACCCGGCCATAGTGGCCGTCTTCGATCACGACAACTTGGTCGGCGAGCTCCGCCATTTGGCCGCGTTTGGCACCCACGAGGCCGATCGTTTTCACGCCGGTCGCCTTCGCCCAATCAAAGGCCCGGACACAGTTCGGCGAATTGCCGCTGACGCTGACGCCGATGACGACGTCGCCGGGACGCGCATAGTTCACCAACTGGCGGACGAAGATGTCTTCGTAGTTGTAGTCGTTACCCAAGGCGGTGATCCACGCCACGTTATCCGTGAGCGACAACACGCGGAAGCGGCGGGGCAGCTTGTCGCTGGCGCCTTTGCCGAGATCGACGGCGAAGTGACTGGCATTGGCCGCGCTCCCTCCGTTGCCAATTACGAAGACCTGCGCGTCGCGCCGATGCGCGTCCTGCAAGGTCGCGATGAGCGGGGCGAGTTGGTCCGGCTGTAGTGAGGCGAGCACGCGTTGCTGGGCGGCCAAGTAATCAGCGATCCATTTCTGCATGGGCGGAAGTTTCAAGGTCTCGGCCCAAAGCTCAAAGCCCAAAATCGCCACCGGAAGGCGCAGCTCTCAAAACCAGTAAGCCCTCAGGGTAGGCGCAAGTGGCCGCAACCGCCGACGCGCCTGGAATTTCGATTGGTGAACCCGCGGGCGCCCGCCAAACTCCCCACCCATGGCGTTGATTGAAGTTCAGGGACTCACCAAGGCGTTCCGCACCGCCAAGAAGCAGCCGGGGTTGGCCGGGGCGTTCAAGGGGTTGTTCAGCCGCGAGCAAACTACCGTGGTTGCGGTGCAAGACGTCGGTTTCAAGATCGAGGAAGGTGAATTCGTTGGCTTCCTCGGGCCCAACGGAGCCGGCAAGACCACCACGCTGAAGATGCTCGCTGGGTTGCTTTATCCCACCAGCGGCACGGCCAGCGTGCTCGGCTTCACGCCGTGGGAACGCCACGATGGGTATCGGCGGCAGTTCGCGCTGCTGCTGGGGCAGAAAAATCAGCTTTGGTGGGATCTGCCCGCACGCGAATCACTGGCGCTCAACGCCAAAATCTACGGCCTGACGGAGAGCGAATTTCACAAGACGGTGGACGAGCTGAGTGAACTGCTGAACGTCCGCGACAAACTGGCAACGGCCGTGCGCGAACTCTCTCTCGGGGAACGCATGAAGTGTGAGTTGATTGCCTCCCTGCTCCACCAACCGAAGGTTCTCTTCCTCGATGAACCCACCATCGGACTCGACGTCGTTTCCTCGAAAATCGTCCGGGAATTTCTCCGCCGCCACAACCGCACGCGCCGCACCACGATCATCCTCACGAGCCATTACATGGCCGACATTCAGGAACTGTGCGAGCGGGTCATCATCATTGACCACGGTAAGATCTTCTTTGACGGCCGGCTCGCCGAAGTGCTCGACCGCTTTGCCGACCACAAGCTGGTGAGCATCCGGTTCGACCACCCCGATGCCTGCGCGCGCTGCGATCCCGCCCGCTACGGCGAGATCATCGAACGCAGCGAAGATGGCCTGAAGCTGAAGGTGAAACGCGACCGCGTGATCGCTTCGGTCAAGGCGCTGCTGGACGAATTGCCAGTGAAAGATTTTAGCGTCGAAGAAGTGCCCATCGAGGACGTGATCCGCCAGTTGTTCCAACGGTAATCATCGGTCCCAACGCCGGCGGGAAAGCCCACCGAGCGACCGGCTGATTCGGGCGTTAAATTGCCCCGTGAGCCAATGGCGTCACTTGCTCGACGCTCAGACCGCCACCGGCGCCTTGATCGCTGGATGAGGCTCGTAGTCAACGAGTTCAAAGTCTTCATAAACAAATTCCAGCAGCTCCCGGCGCGCGGGATTCAACTTCATCGCCGGCAGTGGGCGCGGCGCCCGGGCAAGTTGTTCCCGCACTTGGGTCAGATGATTCGCGTAGATGTGGACATCGCCAAACGTGTGCACGAAGTCGCCGGGCTTCAGGCCGGTGACTTGCGCGATCATGAGCGTCAGCAGGGCGTAACTCGCGATGTTGAAGGGCACGCCAAGGAAAAGATCCGCGCTGCGCTGGTAAAGTTGGCAGCTCAATTCACCGTCACTGACGTAGAACTGAAACAACGTATGACACGGGGGCAAAGCCATCAGGTGCAGCTCGCCCGGATTCCACGCCGAGACGATCAGTCGCCGGGAATCTGGGTTCTGGCGAATCATCGCCACCACTTCGGCCAACTGATTGATGGAACGCCCGTCAAACGAACGCCAGTCCGTCCACTGCGCCCCGTAGACCCGACCCAAGTCACCGGTTTCCGGGTCGGCCCATTCGTCCCAAATCTTAACGCCGTGCTGCTGGAGCGAACGGGCGTTCGTGTCGCCACGAATGAACCAAAGCAGCTCGTGGAGGATGCTCTTGAGGTGAACCTTCTTGGTCGTGACCAGCGGAAAACCCTCAGCCAAGCGGTAGCGACACTGCGCCCCGAAGAGCGAGTAAGTCCCCGTGCCAGTTCGGTCGGATTTGAACTTACCGTGCTCCAGCACATGGCGGAGCAGGTCGAGATAGGCGCGCATCGGAGGAAACTGGGAAAGACCAGCCAGCGAGTCCACTGACTTCTAAGCCGCCGGATCGAATCAGGGATGGGTCCCCGCGGGAACTTCTGACGGGACGGTGAGTAATTCCGCCAAACGACTCCATCGCTCGCTCAGAACATCCGAAGTCGCGGCCTTGGTTTTCACCCACTCCGCAAGTTGGCGCCGCGCTGACGTCGGAAGTGGCGATTCGGTCACGTTCAACGAACCCAACAGCTCCAATTGGTCTTCCGCCCGTGAAAGCGTGTCCATTTGTAGCCGAGTCTTGGCGATGACCTGAGCGGAACCCAACCAAGATAATTGCCGACACAATTCGCGATCCACCGCGAGGTCATCAAACGGATAAATGGATTCAAGACGCGCCAAAACCCGATCCTGCACCGCCGCTTCAGGTCGTCCGAGCGCCACAAACGCGAGTTCAAATACCTGCAACCAGTCGAGCGTTTGCGACTGATCCAGCGATTCGGGTAAGAATTGCCAAGCGCGCGTCAGCACCTCACCGGAGGACGCACCCTTCACCCGAATCAGGGCCGCAAGCGCAGCAAAGGCAAGGCTCGGTCGGCGTTCCGCGAGCGCCCGATCCCGCCACACCTCGGGCTCGATTCGCTCCAAGGCAACTCGGGCCGCAAACCGAAGGAACGGGTCGCGATTCGCCAAATTCGCCCAAATGAAGTCTAAGCGACTCGCGTCCGGCTGAAAGTGGAGGGTTTCCAATTGCCGCCGCAATTGGAGCGACGCATTCATTTCCCGGGGCGCAGCCAGGTTGGCAACCCCCTTCCAATCCAACCGCACCAATTCCGTGGGCCCATCGGCTGGACTAGCCAGTCCGTAGAACACGCCGTCAGAAGCAGCCCGCAAATCATTCCAAGTCCTAACTTCCCGGTCGGCGACATCCGCGACCGTCGCCACCTGGCCAGCCTCTTTCGGATCCAGTTTAACGGCCAGCAATTCGTCACGCCCAGCCCCTACGAATACGAGCGTAGCTCCCCATTTTCCTACAACTGAACCACCCGCTCCAGCCTCGACTCGAAAACGGATTGGCACGCGGGCTCCCGGCGGCGCCCACCGGTCTGCGGGCAGGTCAGGCTCGCCTAAATTCACGCTCAAGTCGGCCCCGCTCACCACCTGCGTCAGTTCTTGCGATTCGATGCCTTCCAGCCCCGCACAGACCGCCCACAATTCACCGTCCAACGTCCCCATCAACCGCGCCGGCAACTTCAACCCACCGGCAAAACGCTGCCAGCGCTGACCGGTGGGATCACCCCGCCAGAGCACGGCGTGATTTCGAGCCCTCGGGCCAAGAACCTCCAGTTGATCGCGTAGGCAGGGAAACCGCGCATAGCGCCCGACGGTGCGCTGCCCCGGCGGCGCACCGTTTCCCCAATTGCCCTCCTCGTGGAGGAGCACGAAAAGATTTCCTCCAGGGCCAACAAACAGACCGTCGGGCACACCTGCGGTCGGCAATGGAACCCGGGCGCAATGCTCGAACTGGCCGTCCCCCTCCGCGTCCACCAGTCGATAAAGTCCCCGCCCCTCCGCGCCCAAACCAACAAGCCAAAACGCATCAGCCCCAAGGGCCAAGTCCGTCACTTCGCGCACGGGCACCTCCACGGGGTTGAGTTGGAAGGGGTGGTCGAGGGTTGGACGCACCACCCGCAGGATGTGGCCCGACTCGATCGCCGCGTTGGTGCGCACCAGTAACAAGAACTCGCGCCCGCTGACGACGGCCAGTCGGCTCCACCGTCCGCTGGGCGAGCCTTGGGTCAGCAACGATTCGAGGCGAAAGCCGAGCGCAACCGGAACCGCGGAAGTAGGCATTCCAACCTCAGCGCCCCTAACACTGAGCAGCGCCGGAGCGAGCAGGAGCAGCCACTGGAATGACATTCGAACCACGGTTAAACCACGCCAGAGAAAGGCGGCGGCCGCAAGCGAAGGCTATTTGGAAGCCCACTTCAACGCCTCCAAGACGATACCTTTGGTGAGCACCTCGGGGAGCACCCGCGGCGGCGTTGTGCCATCGCGCGGATAAACCAACACCAGCGGCACCCCGGCGCGTTTGTGTCGTTTGAGCTCCTCGGTGATGCGCGGGTCCGACTTGGTGTAATCGCCCAAGAGTGGGACAATGTTTTGGGTGCGAAGGGCATCGCGCACTTCAGGAACTTCCAGCGCGGCCTTGGCGTTGACCTTGCACGTCATGCACCAATCGGCGGTGAAATCCACTAGCACCGCCCGGCGTTCCGTTCGCGCCCCAGCCACCGCTTCTGGTGACCAAGGCTGCCAAGCAATGCTGCCCTTCGCCTTCCGGTTGGGCATGGGCGAAGCCGCCGAAACCGGCTCCGGACTACGCCAGTCCAGTTCGTGCTCAAGAATAAATCCGTAAGCCGCCACCACCAACGCCGCCACCGCGGCCCACGCGAGGTTCTTCCGCAGATAACCACGCTGAATGAACTCGCCAAAAACCCAAGCCGCCATGGCCAATACCACTAGGAAAAGCCCCAACCACAACATCGCCTCTTCGCCAAAATGCTTCACCGTAATCGTATACAACCACAACGCCGTCGCGAGCATCGGGAAACCCATGATGATCTTAAACTTGACCATCCAGTCACCCGGCTTCGGTAGAAACTTCAACCACGCCGGCTGGAGACACAGCAACAGGTAAGGCAAGGCCAACCCCGCGCCGATCGTCAGAAAAAACAACAAGATGACGACCGGGCTCTGGGCAAAGGCAAATCCAAGCGCGACCCCCAAGAACGGAGCCGTGCAGGGAGTGGCCAGCGCGGTGGCCAGAACGCCATTAAAAAACGCGCCGGTTTTACCTGACTTCGAAGCCAAACCACTAGCCGCCGACATCGCGCCACCGCCCAAATACACTTCAAAGACGCCAAATAAATTCAACGCCACCAGCAGGACCACCACCATCATTACCACTAGAAATTGGGGACTCTGGAACTGCATGCCCCAGCTGGCATTCTTGCCGGCGAACTTGAGCGCGATCGGAATTGCGGCCAGCGCGAGGAAGGAAGCAAGGACGCCCGCAGTGTAGGCGACCCCCAGGATACGAATTCGGCCCGGCTCTTCCTTGGTTTGCTTCACGAACCCGAGAATCTTCAGGGCAATCACCGGAAGAACGCAGGGCATGATGTTCAAGATCAAGCCCCCGATAAAAGCCAACCCCAACATCGCAAGCAAAGACCGAGGTGCCTCTGCCGGGACACTCGCAGTCGTCGCGGTGTCCGGCGAACGCACCGGAATGGAAATTTCAACTGGCGGAACTCCAGGCGTCTCGGAGACCAGCAAGCCGGTAATTATTTCAGGCCACTTAGTGCCCAATTGGGTCACTTTTTTACGCTGAAGAGAACGACCGGATTCCGTTTCCGGCATTCGATCTGAAGCGGCCGACACCTCAACCTCAGAACTTTCATACGGGAAAAAGTCTGTCTTGCCCGGCAGATCCAAGACCATTGCCCGTTCGCCTGCGTTTTCTGGCCCATCCCAAGTGGCCACGGCCCCGGAGTTAGGCAGCAATTGGGGTAAAGTTTTTCGCGCCTCGGCAACCGCAGTCGCACTGCTAGATTCGCGATTCTCCGTCCCCACCGAAAATTCGGCCCTGAGGTTCACCGAACCAGGAACGCACTGTTGCTTGCATTCCAGCCATGAGACTTTGGCTTCGATTGCCTGAATTCCAGCCGGGACATTCGAAGCCACGGTCAATGGAATCACCAAAGTGATTTCACCATGAAAGACCAACGAAGTGACTCCCTCTTCGGATAACCGCTCTGGCGCAGGCCACTGAATGGCTCCGGCATCAATGCCGGCCGGTAACTGCCACTTTATCTTAGTCCTATCGCCCGAATCACCTGGGAATCGCCAGTAAGTATGCCAACCGGGCTCCATGGTGAGCCGAACGACCGTCCAGACCGTGCTACCAGGTTTCGCTTCGACTCGGTCCAAAAGGAGCTTTGCGCTCACATGCTGCGCCCATGCTGGGGCCAAGCCTCCAAAAAAAATTGCCCAGCAAAGAGTCCAAAGTGCATGTCCGAAATTAAAAAACCTTCTTCGTGGGAGCATGCTGGAAGTAATTGCTGGTTTGCCGGCCACACGATGATAGCAAAGAAAAAGGCGCGATCCAAAAGATCGCGCCTTTAAATTAACGGCTCCGCTTACTTGCGGTTACGACGACCGAAGAGAGCGCCGACGACCGCCACCGAAGCCACGCTGAACAGCGCAACCGTGGAGGGTTCGGGGACGAGCTGTCTGTTGACCCAGACGCCGCCGTCTTTTTCCCAGATGTCGTTCGCGCTTGAACCAATGGTAGCGAGTGCGTCAGGCGAAATCAGACCAGCAATGTTGGCGCCAGCGATAGTCGCTCCGTCGAATTTCACCGCGTAGGTGAACGTTGAATCAAGCGCGTTGCCAGCGTCGTAAGCAAAATTGATGGTCGCCGTAGCTCCACCGTTAAGGATGTCCATGGTCTTGGTGTAATCCAAGGTTCCAGGGCTGCCACCGGGTCCATCCTGCTTGTAGATGCTGAAGGTCAATCCACCGACTTGGCCGTAGTTGGCATAGTAATCGAAGGAGATCGACGAAACGACTTGGCCAGCACCACCAGCAATGGTGATTTGGTCACCGTATTCAAAGGGGGCCGAGTAGACGAAGTTGTTCGCACCACCGACGCTGTAAACAGTAGTTGTGGCTGGACCCACGCCCACATAAGCGTCGATAGATGAACGGAAGTTGCTGATCGGATCAGCACCAAAGGCCGAGCTGGACGCCACGACGATGCCGGTCAGCAGCGGGACGAGAACGAATTTGTTTTTCATTTTTTCGCTAAGTTCGAGAGCTGGTTTGAGGGGGACGGCCACCGGACCGACCTACAACACGGATGGGATATAGCATTTGTTAGCCACAGGAGGTCAAGTCTGTATTTCCTAAAACTCGGCTCCTTCGTTTGATTCGGCTCGCTTCAATTTGTGAAAAGGGCAGCCAGCTCTCGCCACCGACCGGCCGACGCTCATCGGCACCAGAAATTCGATTCTGGCCGACAATCGGTCCTGCTGAAGCAACCCACTACCTACGCCGCCCGCAGCGTGTGAATCCCCGAGCGAGCAGTAGTGGGCGGTAATCGCACGGATGCTCCAATCGCAGCCGGGAGTTTGCGCCACCTGCCGCGTCCACTCCAAGCCACGAAAACAGACCGCCATCAACCGCTCGGCGACCTAGCAGTCGGTCAGTTGCCCAGCCACCAATTACTACATCCCGAGGCCATCTCCGCGCTGGGGCAGTCGCCATCGAGTCCGCTTGCGATTGGCGACACGAGCTTCATCCCACTAGGTAGCCAGACAAAGGGGCTGAGCAATTTCACCTGAGGCCATCTCCTCAATTGTCAGCCGGGCACTAGCCGGTAGCCTTCTGCCATGAAGCTCTCGTTGACCGATGAAATCCGGCTCGCCCAAGCGCGGGCGATGACGCGCCGCGAGTTCTTCACTCGCAGCAGTGCTCTCAGCTTGGGGGCTGTCGCGCTTAGCCAGTTCGGCGGCAGCCCACTGCACGCCGCTGGCCCCAACCCGCTTGCCACCCGAGTGCCCCGCCGGCCGGCCCGCGCGAAGTCGGTGATTTATCTGCACATGTCGGGCGCCCCTCCTTCGCTCGACCTGTTTGACTACAAGCCCGAGCTGCAACGCCTGCACATGCAGCCCTGCCCCGACTCGCTACTTAAGGGCCAGCGTTTCGCCTTCATCAAGGGCATCCCCAAGATGCTGGGATCGCCCTATAAGTTCCGGAAGGAAGGCCGCGCCGGGGGCTGGTTCTCGGAACAAATCCCTCATCTCGCCGGCATCGCAGACGAGATCACGGTCATCCCTTCGATGTGGACTGACCAGTTCAACCACGCGCCCGCTGAACTGTTTCTATACACCGGTAACATGCGGGCCGGAAACGCCAGCATGGGTTCTTGGATCACTTACGGGCTCGGGACAGAAAATCAGGATTTACCCGGCTTTGTCGTGCTGCTCAGCGGTGGCACCGATCCCACCGGCGGCAAGTCACTTTGGGGTTCCGGGTTTTTGCCCGGCGTTTACCAGGGGACTCAGTGTCGCACCACGGGCGAGCCGATTCTTTTTGCCAACAATCCTCCAGGAATGAGCCGCGAAAGTCGGCGGCGCACTTTGGACGCCTTGCGCGATCTGAACGAAGCGGAGGCAAAACTCTATCGCGATCCCGAAACCATTACCCGGATCGAACAATACGAACTCGCCTACCGCATGCAGGTGAGTGTGCCCGATGTGTTCGACATCGGCCGGGAACCCGAAGCCATCCGGGCACTCTACGGCGCGAAACCCGGCGAAGGCAGCTTTGCCAACAATTGCCTGCTTGCTCGCCGGCTCGTGGAGCGTGGGGTGCGTTACGTGCAGCTTTTCGATTGGGGCTGGGACATTCACGGCACGGGTCCTGGGGACGACTTGATGGAGCAATTCCCGAAAAAGTGTCGCGACGTGGATCGCGCTGCGGCGGGTCTCATCAAGGATCTGAAACAACGCGGTCTGCTGGACGAAACCCTCGTCGTATGGGGCGGCGAATTCGGCCGCACGCCGATGAATGAAGCCCGGGGCGGTTCCAGCTTTCTGGGGCGCGACCATCACCCGCACTGCTTTACCGTTTGGATGGCCGGCGGCGGCATTCGGGGGGGGCATGTCCACGGGGCGACCGACGAGTTCGGTTACCAGATCGTCGAGGACAAGGTCACGATTCGCGACCTGCAAACCACCATCCTCCACCAACTCGGCTTCGACGCCCACTCCTTCAGCTTCCCCTACCAAGGCTTGGATCAAAAACTGATCGGCGCGACCGGCGAAGGCCAAGTTGTTAAGGGCATCCTCGCTTAATCGGTGCTGCCGTCGGACGAGCGCAAAACGGGGCGGACGAAATCACGCCCCGCCCGCCGCCGGCGAATTTCACTTTCCCAGGGTCTGCGGGAAAATTTGATACAGCAGTAAGTAGATGAGGACGCCCGTGACCGACACATAGAGCCAGAGCGGCCATGTCCAGCGCGCGAGCCGCTGGTGTCGTTCAAATTGTCCTTTCGCCGCAAACACCACGGTCGTGATCACCATCGGCAGGTTCACGATCGCACCCAACAGATGGGTGCCGAGAAAAACTAGGTAGATCGGCCGAAACCACGCCGGGTCGCGGAAGCTGGTGTGCGCCTGACCGTGCAGTTTCTGCATCTGGAAGTGGTAGTAGAGGTAGCAGCCCAGAAAAAGGGCCGACAGCACCACCGCCCCAACCATGCAGTTCCGGTGCGCAACCTTCCGCTCCTGTTTAATGAAGCGGCGACCGGCGATCAGCAAAACCGTCACCAGTGCGTTCAGGGTGGCGTTGAGTGCGGGAATGTCCGACAGCGTCATAAATTAGGTTCGCGGCGCAATTGTTTCACCAACCCGAGGATGCGTTCCACAGCGTTCGTTTCTTCACCGTAAACCACCGCCCGCAGCCGGCCTCGACGGTCGAGGATCTTAAAATCAGCGGAGTGAATGAACAGATCCTCCAACTTGGCAGGTTCCGGTTCCGGATTCTCCATCACGGAAAACAGCAAACTGTTCGTCGCTACGCCATACACCTCGGATTTTGAACCGGTAAGAAACCACCATTTGGCCGGGTCGCAACCGTAGCGCTGACCGTGCCGCGCCAGCACGCCCGGCGTGTCGTGGCTCGGATCAGCGGTGAGCGACAGCAAGCGGACCCCTTGGGGAATCTCCGATTGAAGTTTTGCCATTTGCTGAGACAGCCGGTGACACATCGTCGGACACCGGGAAAAAATCACATCGGCCACCACCACCTGCCCGCTCAACGAGCCAACGGTCACCGCCTCCCCTAGTTGATTGGTCAGCATGAACGGTTTGAGTGAACCGATGACGGGCAGGTCTACCCGCCGGGTCTCCGTGACGACGTAAACCACTCCGATCCCCACCAGGACGAAGATCAGGATCGCCCATAAACTTTTTTGGAAACGGTCGGCAGCCATGCGCGGGCGCAACCATAAGCAACCAGCATGGGAACGCCAGCCCGCCCCGGGGGAGTCTCCCCCTTTTGGTGCCACCCGGGCGTTAAATTCATGTTCACCTGCCCCGTTCCATGGTTAATTCGCCGCCCGGAAATGAAGCAAAAAGCTTACGCCGCCGCCGGCGTTGACATCGACCTCGGCAACCAAGTCAAAAGCACGCTGCCTGCGCTGCTGGCCTCCACCCATCGCCGCGAAGTCCTCGGCAAGGTCGGCGGCTTCGGCGGTCTCTTCGCGCTCGACGTGAAGAAATACCAGCAACCCGTGCTCGTCAGCTCGGTCGATGGCGTCGGCACCAAGCTCAAGATCGCCTTCGCCATGGATCGGCACGACA
>CAIJLV010000228.1 GCA_903821635.1 uncultured Verrucomicrobiota bacterium
GATCTGCCAACCGCGCGGGCAAACCGGCGTCGCGGATCTTCTTTTGGGCTGACGCGATGTCATAGTCCAAGCGGCGCAACTCAATGGTTTGGGAGGGAAGATCGTAGATGACGTAGGCCGATTTCGGGTTGCCATCGCGCGGTTGCCCCACGCTGCCGACGTTGACGAAATACTTTTTACCCGGTTCGACGCGAAATTTGGAATAGGTGCCCCCGCGCACGCCGGTGTCGCGAATGAAAGCGACCGGCACATGGGTATGGCCGAAAAAGCACACCTGCGTGTTTTGGTAGGTGAAGCTCGCGGCGGCTTCCAGTTTCTCGAACACATAACCCCAGCGCTGGGGCGCATCGAGCGTCGCGTGGACGATCGAGAAGTTCGCGACGAGGCGGAAATACTTGAGGTCGCGGAGCCACTTCCGGTCTTCCTCGGTCAGTTGCGAGCGCGTCCACGCCACCGCCTCCGCCGCGGCGTCGTTGAAACCATCCGGCGATTCATCGCTGCCGATGTATTCGTCGTGGTTACCTTTCACCACGGGGATGTTCATGCCGCGAACGAGATCGAGGCATTCCTTGGGGTTGGCGCCGTAACCCACGACGTCGCCGAGGCAGACGACATGGGTGCATTTTTGTTGCTTGATGTCCTCCAGCACCACTTGGAACGCGTCCAAGTTGGCGTGAATATCAGCTATGATCGCGTATCGGTTCATCCCATCACGGAACAATTGCGAAGCCGCGGAATTCACAGTTCGCTTCAGACCAGATTTCTACTTCGTCTTTGATCAACGATCCCAACCCAGATTCGCGGATCGCCCGCCGAAATTCGCGCAATTCCCCGTCTTCGCCTTCTGCCACTAGTTCTACTCGGCCATCCGCCAAATTGCGGACCACTCCAGTGACCTCATATCCGGTCGCCACCTGCTTCGTCTGATAGCGAAAACCCACCCCTTGAACCTGCCCGGAGTATAAAACCTGCATACGGCGACGCTTCATGCGCAAAATTCGATTGGCCCAGTTTCCATTCAGAAACGGAGACCTCCGACAGACCGCCGACTTAGCCATATCCGTGCCGACTAGGGCAACGGTTTTGTTCCGACAAAACCGTTGCCGTCCCACCACTGGGGGCGCGTTTCTCCGCCTTGGGAATCCACCTCCAGCCCAGCGGGTTGCCGGTCTTTAAGTAGCGAATTGGGCGTGTTTCAGCAGGGCTTCCCAAGCCGCGGCTGACAGGGGCGCCTGCCGGTAGTCCGCGCGTTCCAGCGGTTCGGCACTGGTTGAGCGGCGCACCCGTTCCAACCAGTTGGCCGCCAACGGTTCCGTCAACAATTCCAACCGCGTCGCGGCGAGTGTGGTTTCCTCTTTTTCGCCCGTGGCGTGCCCGGCCCCCACATACCACCCCGCCAGGAGCAAGGTGGTGCGCAGCATCGTCGCCCGGGAATAGGTCGCGAGCGTGCATTCGCTCGGCTCGGCCAGTTCCCTCAGTCGGCGGAATAGGGGCAGGGTCCACATGGCGGGATTGCGGGCCGGCGAATAGGCATCGAACAGAATCGCCCCCGGCCGGGGCCACGTTTGGGCCGCGGGTTCGGCCAAGCGCGTGGGGAAATCGCCCAAGCGGGTTTCCCACAAAACTTCCATCGCCCCGTGCCGAAATTGAGCTGTCCCGGTCGCCAGTAGTTCGGCAATAGGGGCCTCGAAGCCGCAGACAAAGCCCAGTTGTTCGGCCCCGGCCAACGCGAAACGCAAGGGTTCGACCGTATGATCGAAACTCACCACCCGCAGCCGGCCGGGAATGGCCGCCAACGCCCGGAGCGCCGTGAGCACGTTGGCCGCTGCCCCCAAGCCCACATCCCAGATCACAAATTCGCCGGCCGCGGTGGCGAACCGTTCGGTCAGCCGCAACTGGCGGACGTAAAGGGCCTCGGCTTCCGCCACGGGGCCGATCACCGGGTGAAACGTCTCGCCTTCAGCCACGGAGCGAACGCTCCAGGTGCCGTTCTTGAGTTGGACGAGTTGGTAACCGCCAGACATTGGGCGCGGAGAGTCCGGGTTCACCGGGGTAAGTTCAAAGGGAGTTTTAGCGCCCGTGAGGACTCCCTGCTACGGCTCGGTGAGGCGGTGGTCGGCCGGGGAAAGTTTGCCGCTGGTCAGGAACGGTCGGTTGCTCCCGGGAGGTGGGCCGTGGGCTGGGGCTTGAAGGCCTAAGCCGAACCGCGGGGGGGTAAGTTCGCCGTTCGCGGGGCGCCTGGGGTCACCCCTTTTTCGGCCCGGACGGATCCGCTTGCGCTGGCGCTTCGGACAGGCTGAATTTCCGCCATAAAGGATAGACTGCGGCGGCGATTTGAAGCCCGAGCGTCAAGCGGCGCAGCCACGGGCGTTTGCCCACAAAACCGCCCGCCGCGAACGAGCCCGCCAGCGGCAGCAGCCGCAGCCAATTCGGGGAACCGGCGCCGTCTGCCCCCCGAATGGGCCAAGGGACATTTCGGCGGAGGCGGGCCAGTTCCTCCGTGAGCGCGAGGCGGTTGAGTTCGCTCTCCAGCAGCAGCGCTTGTTTGGTCAGGCGCAGCCGGTTTAGGGACGCTGTAGCCATTCGTGATCCTTTTTTAGCTCCGCCAAAGTGGCTGAAAATGACTCCCACTGCTGCAACCGCACCCGTAAACGCCACGAAAACCAACCGCCGACCACGGTGTAAAATCCGCCCAAGCCAACCAGCGCGGCCAAGCGATGGGTGTCCCAAAAAAACAGCAACACGGTGCCGGTCAGGAGCGTGAGCGCCAAGAGGAGGAACCCCACTGCGGCGGCGGCCAACAGGAGGGTTGAGAGCACCTGTTGGCGCTCTTCCTGTAGTTCGACCAGAAACAATTCGACCCGGTTTTCCCCAATGGCGAGGACCGTCGAGGCCGCTCGGCGCAGGGACCCGACCAAACTTTCCGATTGCTCGTCCGGCGCGTTCATCGCGCTTATTTCCGGCCCAGCATCCAGCCCACCAAGAGTCCGATGCCGAGCGCGATGCCGATGGATTCGTAGGGGTGTTCCCGGATGACGTGATCCGCCTTCTTCGCTTGTTCCGCCGCCTTGGCCTCTAGGTCGCAGCACGTCGCCCGCGTCCGCTCCAAGGCGGTGGCGAGTCGGCCGCGCAACTCTTTGACCCGCTCGCCCGCCTGATCGGCGGTGGCCCCCAGCAACGCTTCGGCGTCTTCGATGACGGTGTGGACGTCCTGTTTTAGTTTCCCGGTGGATACAACATTTTCGCTCATGACCTGCCTTTCGTTCGGAGCTCGGCTCCAGCGCCGTCCCCGGTGAAACGGTCTGAGTTTGCGCCCCCGGCCGCCAACCAAGGTCTGGCGGCCGGCTATCCAATCTTGGTCGGGGTCATTGATGCCCGAGCAACCAAGCCAGCAGGTGGGCTAAATCGGCCGGGCTCAGGCCCGCCTCCAAGCCTTCTGGCATGAGCGAATGCGCCTCCTCCTTGAGGGTAGCTAATCGGCTGCGCGGCAGGGATTTATCCAAGCCACCGGCGAGTTTCAGCGTGACGGTGGAATCGGTCTCCCGGACGAGCAAGCCACTGAAGGTTTCGCCATCCTTGGTCTCGGCTGACCAAGCGCGGAAGTTGGGGGCGACTTCGCGGTTGGGATCGAGGATGGAGACCAGCAGTTTCTCCGGGCCGTTGGCGGTCACTGAGGCCAGATCCGGTCCCAGGGTGGCGCCGTCCCCACGGAAGGCGTGGCAAGTGGCGCACCGCGCACGAAAGAGGGTTGCGCCGCGGGCGGCGTCGCCAGGGAGGTCCAACGCTGGCAGGAAGTGGGCGATGACCGCCAAGCGGTTGGTGTCGAGGGGCACCGGCGGCGGTCGTTTAACGGGTGCGGGGCGCTGCGTGGCGCGTTGCCAAGCGGCGGTCAAGATGGCCGTGGAATCACGATCTAAGCCGGCCAGCGAGTGGCCTTGGTGGGCCAATCCGCGGGCGAGCGCTTCGGTGATGGCTTGGTCGGAGGCTTGGCTGGTCGGGGGGGCCAGCGTCGCGGTGACCGTGCGGATGGCGGCGGGCTCGCCGCGGCGGCCGATGCTTTGCGCGAGTTCAGGGAGCGCGGTCCCGAGGTTCGTGCCGGTGGGCTGGCTGGGCGAGGGGCGCAGTTCCTGCCAGAGGGCGGCTTCAATCCCGCCGGCCGAGTGTAGCGCGGCCGACTGCACCCGGGCGGGGCCGGTGCGAATCAATTGAGCCAGCGGCTTAACCCGCTCGGCCGGCGGCAGGGCGGCTAGGGCGAGGGCGAGTTCCAGTTGCACGAGTGGCTCCGTTTCGGTGGCGGCGAGCGCAGTGAACTGGTTTTGGAAAGCGGGTGAAGCCGTTCCCGCCCGGGCGGTTGCGAGTTGCACGGCGTGTTGGCGGACCGCGGCGTTCGCATCCCGCAGGGCGGTGAGCAGTTGGGCTTCCTCCAGTCCGCCCAAACTCGCCAGCGTGCGCAGGGCGTGAAGCCGGCCGAGGGGTTTGGGAGAGTTGCGCAGGAGCGCCCTCAGGCTGGGCAGGGTCGCGGGATTAGCCTGTTCGTGCAGGAGTCGGGCCGCGGTGTCGCGTTGCCAGCCGTTGGGATGGGCCAACAGGTTGACCCAGGCCGCGGGGGCTTGGGCGGCGACGTTGGCGTTTGAAGTTTGCCCGCGGAAGCCCTTTGGCGCGATTCGCCACAACCGGCCGCGTTCCCGGCCCGCATCCAGATCGAGGTGCTTCTTGAGGTTCGCCGGCAGGGACCACGGGTGTTCGATGGTTTCACGATACATGTCCACGACCCAGAGGCAGCCGTCGGGGGCGTTGTAGAACTGCACGGGCCGGAACCAGTTGTCGGTGCTGGCGAGGAATTCCGATTTGGCCTCGTCTGCCGCGCGTTCGCCGATGAGCAGCACGCCGTCGGGGGCTCGCCGCAACCGTTTGCGATGCACTAAGTTGCTGCCGCAATCAGCGATGAAGGCGTCGCCAGCGAAGTCGGGTCCGTAGGCATCGCCGCGGTAAATCGTCACCCCGGTGGCGCCGGTGAAATAGCCACTGGGCCGGCCGCCGCCTTCGATCATGCCTTCAACCACGCCCGTGACGCGCCAGCGGGTGCGGAGGACGCGCCACGGTTCGTCCGGACTCAGGCGGAACACTTCGGCGGCGGCACCATCGGCGGCGATACTGTGCCGGCTGGCGGGAAATTCGTGAAAGAGGTTGGCGGGTGCTGCGAGTTCGTTGAAGGCGATGAGTTGGAGATGATCCGAGTTGGAGCAGACAAATTTCCGGCCGGTGTCGTCGAAGGACATGCCGTGCTGGCCACCGCCGGACTCGGCGCGCAGTTCGAGGGTGCGCGGATCGAAGGAGAAATCGCGCCCGCGGAGGTCAATTGCCCCGCGGGTGGGAGGTGGGGCCGTGGGTGTGGGCGCCGTTGGGGGCCACTTTTTCGCGGCGTTGGCGAGCCAAGCGCGGGTGAATTCGCTGTCCACGAGCCGGACTTTGCCCCCGCTCATGCTGGTGGCGCCGTGGATGCGGTTGTCGACGCCCCAATGGAAGGAGTTGAGCAGCGCCTGCACGTTGAGTTTGTTGGTGGCGTAGGGCGCGTAGTCGCTGGCGAAGCCGGTGAAAATGGTTTCCCGCACGTCGGCCACGCCGTCCCCGTCGGTGTCCTTGGCGTAGATCAAGTCGGGGGTGGCCCCGAGGAAGACGCCGCCATCCCAACAGGTGACGGCGGTGGGCCACGGGAGGCCGCTGAGAAAGATCGTGGCCTTGTCATAGCGACCGTCTCCATCGGTGTCCTCCAAGCGCTTCAGCCGGCCGAGTTCTTCCGGGCGGCGCTCCGAGTAGTCCCGCATTTCCACGATGTAAGCGCGGCCTTGGGCGTCCACGTCGAGGGCGACCGGACTCGTGAGGAGCGGTTCCGCCGCCACGAGTTCGGCAGTGAAACCGGGGCGCAGCTTGAACGTTGCGGCGGCGCGTTCCGGTTCCGTCGCGGGCACCCGGGGCATCCGCTCAGCCGAGATGTCGGGCTCGGCGGCGCCTACGGCACAGACCAAGGCGACGAGAAAAAGGGGCCGGTGGATGCACATGCGGCAATGGAAACGGCGGAAACCGGGCCTTCGCCAGCCACGATTTAGGGGAGTCGACCGTGAATTGCGCTGCCGGGATTCAGCGGGAGTCCGGTTTGCCGTCATCCCAGCCGTTGGACTGAACGCGGTTGAACTGCCCGGAGGCTTGTCAGCGGCGGTCGGGCAGTCTAACTCCAATCCATGAATCGCCGCGACTTTCTCAAACAAGGTTCCACCGCGCTCGCGCTTAGCGCGGCTGCCACTTACGTGCCCACGACGTTCGCCGCCGAAGCGAAGCCCAAGCGCGTTGGTCTGATCGGCACCGGTTGGTATGGGAAGAGTGATCTTTTTCGCCTCGTGCAGGTTGCCCCGGTTGAAATCGTCTCCCTGTGCGACGTGGACAAACGGTTGCTCAATGAGTGCGCCGACACCTGCCAACAGAAGAACCAGTCCGGCAAGCGCCCGCGCACCTACGGCGATTACCGGAAGATGCTCGCGGAGAAAGACCTCGAGATCTGCCTGTTGGCCACGCCCGACCATTGGCACGCGCTGCCAATGATTGAGGCCTGTAAATCCGGCGCCGACCTTTACTGCCAGAAGCCCACCGGCGTGGACGTGGTGGAGAGCCAAGCCATGCTGGCCGCCGCCCGCAAATACGGCCGCGTCGTTCAGATCGGCACGCAGCGCCGCAGCACGCCGCACCTCATCGAGGCCAAGCGCGAGTTTCTCGATTCGGGCAAGATCGGGAAGATCATCAGTGTGGACGTCTGCTGTTACTGGCACATGCGCAACCGCGACACGCTCCAGTCCGCACCCGACACCGCCCCGCCCGAGTGGCTGGATTACGAGAACTGGGTCGGACCCGCGCCGATGATGCCATTCAATAAGATCGTCCACCCCCGCGGTTGGCGTGCCTATATGGAATACGGCAACGGCATCGTGGGCGACATGTGCGTCCACATGCTCGACATGACCCGCTGGCTGCTCGACCTCGGTTGGCCCAAGAGCATCACCTCCTGGGGCGGTATCCTGAACGACCGGGCCAGCCGGGCGAACATCAGCGACACGCAGACGGCCACGTTCGATTTCGACCAATTCCAAGTCACTTGGAACCACCGCACCTGGGGCCCGATGCCCGACCCCGATTATCCTTGGGCCGCAATCATTCACGGCGAACACGGCACGCTGAAGGCCAGCGTCTTCCGTTACGACTACATCCCCCGGAACGGCGGTCCGACCATTCACCGGGATCAAGTCATGGAACTGGACAAATATCCCGAGGACAAAGTGGAGAAGGACCTGGAGAAGCATGTGGCGCCCGCCATCCGCGGCCACATGAGGAACCTGCTGGACTGCATTGAGACGCGCGCCAAGCCGGTCGCTGACATCGAACAGGGCCACATCTCCAGCGCCTCGTGCATCCTGGCCAACCTCTCGCTAAAGCTTGGCCGCACCCTCAAATGGGATCCGGTGAAGCACGAAGTGGTCGGGGACGCCGAGGCCACCGCCCTGCTCGCCCGGCCGTATCGTGCGCCGTGGACGCATCCGACCGCACAAACCGTGTAAAGCGCCCTGTTCTTTCCGGTTTCGAAATTGCGCCACTCGGCGTTTACTCCCGCCATGCTTCTAACCGATGCGGAGCTTAGCTCGCTGACGGGCCTCATTCATCAGTCGCCCCACACCTTGCTCGGACTGCATCCGCTTGGTGACGGCTCCGGGTTGGTCGCCCGGGCCCAGATCCCGGATGCAGCCCAAGTGGAATTGGTGCCGGTGCATGACCAGACCAAACCGAGGTTTGCACTCCGGCGGATCGGACAAACGGCGGTGTTCGAGGGCGTCACGCTGGCAGTGAATCGCGTTTACGCCTACGACCTCGTCATTACTTGGGCCGACGGCACCCAGACCCAAGGTCGCGATCCTTATTCTTTTTGGCCGACCGTGGGCGACACAGACCTGCACCTGTTCGGCGAAGGCAACCATCGACGACTCGGGGACGTGCTCGGCGCGCACCTGACGGAGTTGGACGGAGTTCCGGGCGTCGCCTTTGCCGTGTGGGCACCCAACGCCCGGCGGGTGTCGGTGATTGGTTCGTTTAACCAATGGGATGGCCGCCGTCATTCCATGCGCATGCTGGGCGCCTCGGGCGTCTGGGAAATTTTCGTGCCCGGCGTGGCCGAGGGCGCGCTCTACAAGTTTGAACTGCTCGACGCCCAGGGAAACCTGAAGGTGAACACCGATCCGTTCGGCGCCTTCTTCGAGCAACCGCCCAAACAGGCCGCCATCGTCTGGAATACGCGCAAATTCCGGTGGACTGATTCGGCTTGGCTGGAGCAACGCGCCCAGACCAACGCGCTCAAGGCGCCCATGAGCATCTACGAAATCCACCTAGGCTCATGGCGCCGCAAGTCCGCCTGGGAAGCCTTCGGCTACCGCGAACTCGCCGCGCCGCTCATCGAATACGTGCGCAAACTGGGCTTCACCCACGTCGAATTCCTGCCGCTCGCCGAGCACGCCTACTATCCAAGCTGGGGGTATCAGGTGACAGGCTTCTACGCGCCGACCAGCCGTTACGGCACGCCCGACGACTTCCAATTCTTGGTCAACGCACTGCACGAAGCCGGCATTGGCGTGCTGGTGGATTGGGTGCCCGCCCACTTCCCGCGCGACACTTGGGCGCTCGCGCAGTTCGACGGCACCGCGTTATTCGAGCACGCCGACCCGCGGCAAGGGGCCCATCAGGATTGGGGCACGCTCATCTTTAACTTCGGTCGGCACGAGGTCCGGAACTTCCTCGCCGCCAACGCGCTCTACTGGTGCGAACGCTTCCATATCGACGGCCTGCGCGTGGACGCCGTGGCCTCGATGCTCTACCTCGACTACTCGCGCAAGGAAGGCGAATGGATTCCGAACCAGTTCGGTGGCCGCGAAAATCTCGAAGCCATCGAGTTCCTGAAACACTTCAACCACCTCGTCGGCACCGAGCATCCCGGCGTCGTCACCATCGCCGAGGAAAGCACCGCGTTCCCCATGGTCTCGCGCCCGCCGTATCTCGGCGGCCTCGGTTTCAACCTCAAGTGGAACATGGGTTGGATGCACGACACGCTCGGCTACTTCGGCCGCGATCCGATCTACCGCCGGTTCCACCAGAACGACCTCACGTTCGCGATGCTCTACCAAGGCCACGAGAATTTCGTGCTGCCGCTCTCGCACGACGAAGTCGTCCACGGCAAGGGCTCGCTCCGGAAACGCATGCCCGGCGACGACTGGCAGGCCGCCGCCAACCTGCGCGTGCTGCTTGGCTACCAATGGCTGTTCCCCGGCAAGAAGCTCCTCTTCATGGGTCAGGAATTCGGCCAGACCGCCGAATGGAATTCCGCCACGGAACTCGACTGGTGGCTGCTCGAAGCCGGCCCCTACCACGCCGGCGTGCAGAAGTGGATGGGCGACCTCAACGCCTGCTACCAAAGCGAACCCGCGCTCTGGCGCGGCGACTACGAGGCGGACGGATTCTGGTGGGTGGACTGCGGCGACCACGCCAACAGCGTGCTGACCTTCATCCGGCACGACCGCGAATCCGGCGCCCACGTCCTTGCCGTGCTGAACCTCACGCCTAACCCGCTCACCGGCTACCGCATCGGCCTGCCCAAGCCCGGCCGCTGGCGCGAAGTGCTGAACAGCGACGCCGCGATCTACGCCGGTAGCAACCAGGGCAATCCGCTGGGCGTGACCGCCGAGGACTACGCGGTGCAGAACCAGCGCTACTCGGCGATGTTCACGCTGCCGCCGCTGAGCGTGAGCGTGTTCAAGGCGGAGTGAGCTCTTCGTCTGTTGGAGCGTCCGTTTCCCAAACGTTGCGGACCGACAGCAGGTTGGCCGGGCCTGAGCTCGGCCAGCTGAAACATTCCACGTTCCGCGTGGCGCCTACGCCGCCAAGGGCAGCACTAGGGGTTGGAGCGTCTTGAGCTCCGGGGCCAGCCGGCGCTCGGCTTCCCGCAGGTCGTAGTGCGCTTGCAAGTTCACGAACCACTGCGCGTCCACCCCCAGGATATGCGCCAGTCGCACGGCGGAGTCCGGCGTCAGAGGCCGGCGGCCGTTGACGATCTGTGACAGCGTGGGCTGGGAAATCCCTGTGGCCCGCGCCACGCCCGCCACGGTGAGGTTCAGCGGTTCCAGGAATTCCTCCCGGAGCAGCACGCCCGGATGTTTCAGCTTCAATGCGTTCATAGCTTCAATGGTAGTCCACAATCTCCACGTCGTGCGCGTTGCCGGCCTGCCAGCGGAAGCACAGCCGCCACTGGTCGTTTAGCCGCAGGCTGTGCTGCCCCTTGCGGTCGCCCTTGAGGGCTTCCAGTCGGTTGCCCGGTGGCACCCGCAAATCTTCCAGTCGGGTGGCCGCATGGAGCAGTTGCATCCGGTCCAAAGCCTTTTGCTGAATGCTCGGCGGCAGGCGGCGGGACCGTTCCTCTCGCCAGATGCGCTCGGTTTCTTTGTCGGCAAAGCTGCCAATCACACGGTGGCACCGTTGTCCCGCCCTACCTATTCGTCAAATGAATAGAACGGATGCACCTGCGGTTCTGGAGCAGCGGACGATGCATCGCCTAGAGGCCAGTTCAGAGGTGGAGCTCGCTTTGCTGACCCGGCTCTGAAATATCGACCCATGGGCGCCTCCCGCGACAACTTCGTGACTCAGATGCGCGGGGGGGAAGCGGGGACAACGCAGCCCACTTCGGCCAGCTCAAAAGCTGCCGCGAGCTCAAGGCCATGCCGAAATCCTCCCACCTCCACCCAGGCCGCGCTTCGTCCGCCAACCGACTGCGTATCCCGTTCGTCACTCCACCGCGGTGGCTTCGTCTCGGTTTGCCCCGATTTTGTCCCGGCGGGATTGATTTTGGCCCGGAACTCCTCTCGTTTCGCCGGGGCATGGAATGTGAATCTGAGGACGCACCGGAGCCGGGCGGACGCCGGCAAGGCTGGCTGTGGCTGGCGGCACTGGTCTGGTCGGCCGTGGTTGGCCTGGCCTTGTGGTGGCTGGCCGACGGAAGCGGCGGGCCGTCGGTGTGGGTGTTCCGGGAAAGTGACCTGAACCAGCCGGCGTTCGGCGAGAAGCTGCAGGCGATCTTCCGCGGCGAGCTCGGCCTGCAACGCACCTATCCGTGGCTTCTGTTCGGGCCGTTCGTGGCGCTGTTGGCGTGGCACTTTCCGCTGGAGCGCGAACGACTCCGCCGCAATCTGCCGCTGAACGTGGCGGCCTGTCTGGCGTTCGTGTGGTCCTGTCAGGCCCTCGACCTGACCGCGAGGATGTCGCGGGCGAACGTGGTCGTGGTGAGCCCGGACCGGGCACCCGGCCGGATTCCGCTTGATGGGAACGACTCGCTCCGGCCCGGCCCACCGCCCGGGCGGTTCCCACGCCAATTCCGGCGGGCCGGTCCGCGGCCCTGGTCGCTGCGCTACGTCGTCTTGGACCTGCTGGCCTATGGGGCGATTTCGGGGCTGGTTCACTCGGTGAACTTCTACGGCCGTCTGCGGGAGCGGGAACGGCGGGCGCTGGTTCTGGAAGCCCACTTGGCCAAGGCCCGCCTGGGCGCGCTCCAAGCCCAGCTCCAGCCGCACTTCCTGTTCAACAGCCTCAACGCGATCACCACGCTGCTCCGGCGCGATCCGCGGTTGGCCGAAACGACGTTGGTGGCGTTGAGCGAGCTGTTGCGCCTGGCCCTCAGCCAGTCGGAGAAACAGGAAACGGCCCTGCGCGACGAATTGGAGTTCGTCCGGCGCTACCTGGAGATTCAGCGGACGCGGTTCGGCGACAAGCTCCAGGTCGAGGAGGACCTCAATCCGCAGGCGCTGAATTGCCGGGTGCCCACGCTGGTGTTGCAACCGCTGGTGGAGAACGCCATCCGCCACGGGATCGAGCCGGCCGACCGGCCGGGCACGGTGCGCTTGGGCGCGGCCCGTCGAGACGGCAGGCTGGTCCTGACCGTGGAAGATGATGGCGTGGGCCTTCCCGATGGCATCGCGGGCACCGGCGTTCTCGGAAGTTCCGCGCTGCCAAGCTCAAGGGTGTCCGGAACCGGAATTGGTTTGGCCAACCTTCGTGACCGACTTCAGGCTCTTTACGGCGACCGGCAGCGGCTCGAGTTGCGGCCGCGCGCGGGCGGAGGGGTTATCGTCCGGGTGGAGGTTCCGTGGGACTCGCCGTCGTTGCCTCATCAAAATCATGGCCCGGAAGCGGCTTGAAAACGATCAACGCCATCATTGCGGACGACGAACCGCTGGCACGCGAGCGTGTGCGTTCCGTGCTCGCGGATGAGCCGGATGTGGCGGTCGTCGCCGAATGCGCCGACGGCGCGCAGGCGCTCCGGGAGACGCAGCGGCTTCGCCCGGACCTGCTCTTCCTCGACGTGCAGATGCCGCGCCTCACCGGCTTCGAGGTGCTCGAAGGCCTTTCGCCGGGCCCGCTGCCGGTGGTCATCTTCACGACGGCCCACGATGAACACGCCATCCGGGCATTCGAGGTCAACGCCCTCGACTACTTGCTCAAACCGTTCACGGAAACCCGCTTCAAGATGGCGCTTCAGCGGGCGCGCGCCCGGCTGGAAGAGAGCGCCCGCCCGGGTGACTCGCGGCTGAAGTCGCTGCTTCGCGAACTGCATTCGCCGGCCGGTGGACTCGGTCGGATCATGGTCCGATCCGCGGAGCGAATCCTGTTCCTCAAGCCCGAGGAAATCGCCCGGGTCGAGGCGGCCGGCAACTATGTCATCCTGCATTCGGGCCGGGAACAGCACATCCTCCGCGACACGCTCGCGGCGCTGGAGTCGCGGTTGCAGGCGGCCGGGTTCATGCGGATCAGCCGCTCGGTGCTGGTGAACCTCGCTTGCATTCGCGAGATCCAGCCGGTGGGGGCGGGGCGATATGTGCTGCTGCTCAAGGACGGAACACGGCTGGACATGACCTGCGGTCTCAATGAGTTGCAGGCCCGCCTCGGAGGACTCTGAGCGCCGGTTCAACGACGTCGCAGCGACACTCCGCGGCGCAAGGGCAGCTCGATACGGGAGCGCCACGAGTGTGCGAAGGTCACGCCGACCACAGCTCCATCCCGTGAGTCTTGGCCCCCATCCCGGTTTTGATCGGCCTTGGTCACAGACCGGTCGCCCCTAGCGATGATTCGTGGGAGATGGAGGTGACGCTCACACGAGCACTCACGGAATATGAAAACAAAACCCCTATTCTTGGTCCTCGCAGCCCTGGCTGCCGGCGGCGGAGTTTGGCTCGGCTGGTCGGCCTCACGCGCACGTTCGCAAACCGCCACGCCCTCATCCCACGTGATTGATGGAACTGAACCATCAATCGGCACGACTACACCCCAACCGATGCTCCGTCCGCCGAATCCGAATCGGCGTTTTGAGAAACTGAGCCCGGAAGAACGGGTCCGGCTCGCACGGAAAGGCCCGGTCGGCGGCTGAAGCGCCACCGCATCGGCCGGTCGCCATCCAGCGCAAACCCATGACACTCCCCATGAAATCAACGTTGCCCCACACGAACCGCCCACGGTCGGAGCCACCGACTCGTGCGCTTGCCTTCACGCTCATCGAGCTCCTGGTAGTCATCGCCACCGTGGCCATACTGGCGGCCCTGCTGCTGCCGGCGGTGGGCCGAACGAAGGCCCGAGTCTTCAACACGGCCTGCGTGAACAACCTCCGCCAACTGGGAATCGCCACCCGCCTCTATGCCGATGAGAACCATGAGCGCCTGCCGAGCGCCGAGATCCTCCCCACGCAGCCGGTCGATCCTCGGCATCCTTTGCCCCGGATCTGTGATGTGCTGGCGACCCAAGTGGGCAAGACCGTGGCCACCAACTCGAATGCCGGCGCCGTCTTTCGGTGTCCCGCCGACAATTGGGGCCGTTTCGTCTCCGAAGGCTCCAGTTATGAATGGAACACCGACCTCAACGGCCAGCGCATGGACGAGACCCGCACCGATACCGCCTTCCTGCTCCTGAAGAAGGGAGACTTCTCCGGTGGGATCACCAATTTCGTCATCACCATGCCACCGGGCACGACTCCGCTCCTGCTCGACTACGACGAGTTCCATCCCCGTCTGCCCAAGCTGGGCAAAAACGTCGCCTTCATGGACGGACATGTCGCGCCGTTGGAAGCCGCGCCCTATTGAGATTCGTCAAGCAGGCAGGCGAACGACTCCAGGATGCCTGTTGAGCCGCGGAGCGGCGGCAGACCGTAGCCCACAGCGTGAGCTGTGGGTGATGGGTGGAGGACAAGCCAGCCCCGGCAGGGGCGACAGAGCTTCCCGCTTCCGTTCCGACCGTTGACTCTGTCGCCCCGCTGGGGCCGGGAATCCCCGGGCTGACGCCCGGGGCTACTTTCTGCCGCGCCGCCGGCGCTCAGGCAGGCAGCCGGGCTCCCGCCGTCCGGCGAGACCCCATGGGCTCGGTTGGCGAGGCCCGAATAGGAGCGGGTGACCGGGAGGCCGGACACGCTCTGGGAAGGCCGGCCCGGTGAACGGGTCGGGCCCACGGAAACGGACCGGAAAAGAAACCAGGGACCACCAGGAGCAGGAACCGTGGGACGGAAGCCAGGGGGCGAACCCCGTCGGCGGGAGGGTCAGGGCCTGACCGCCACGGCGCCCGGCTCCGGGCGCCCCCGCGCTCGGAGCGCGACTCACCTCAGTCAAACAAACCGGGAAAAGTAACGCCCAAACCCCGCGCCGGAATGACAACCCTCATAGGCGCTGTAGCGCAACGCATGGTTCGGCGTTGCGGTTGCTTGGAAGAGATGTCGCATAATTATTTCAATGTAGCTTTTCCCCGCGCTTCAGCATCGCCACAAACTCTGCGATCCGCTTGCGGCGAGTTTCGGGTTTTCTGGCGGTGGTGATGCGGAAGAAGAAGCCATAGCGTTGGGTTTTATTGAGGGTTGTGAAGAAGGCTTTGGCATCGGGTTCTTGTGTTAGCGCGGTGAGGAAATCCTCTGGCATCTCTGCGGTGCTAAAACTGTGGTAGGAGGATTCCCAACGACCATCAGCTTTGGCGGCATTCACTGCGGCAAGCCCGGCCGGCTTCATGCGGCCTTCTTTTTCAAGTCGTGCCACATGGCCGACGTTGATCTTTGACCAGACACTGCGTTGGCCTCGCTTGGTGAACTTTTGTAGAAAAGCCGTTTCATCGAAGGTTTTCTTCTGACCGTCGATCCAGCCCAGGCAAAGCACCTCGTCCAGTGCTTCCGCATAGGTCACCGTGGGAATGCCGCTGGCTTTCTTGGCAATCTTTAGCCAAATGCCAGGATGGTCGGCATGATGCCGTGTGAGCCATCGGCGAAACTGAGCGGCAGTGGCGAAGGCAATGATGGGCTGTTCGGGCATAAATGCGGCTCTCACGGTGTGGGTAGCGACGCCTAACATTGTTATTGAGCGACACTCCGGTGCAGCCTATCCCGGCTTCACCTAGCGCGGCTCAGTGGGCTTGTTCTTCGATTTGAGGGGTTTGCATCCTTTTGGCCAGCCGATTCCTGCAGCCTATCCCGCCGGATCAGGCGGTCAGTTGGGCGAGGCGGCCGGGCGCCAGGATGCCGCCGCCGCGGCCGGCCCAACGTGCCGCCGGCTTCCAGCCGGCGGCACCACGCGCTGCTCAATTCGATCCAGCAGGTGTCGCAACACCGCGGGTGGCAGGCTTTGACGACGAACCTTGGGCATCAGCGTCGGCCGTAGAATCCGGTCGCGATGGCGTCTCGCAGGACTTGGGCTGCCGCAACATCGGTGGTCGTTGCCAAGCGCTCTCCCAAGGCGGTCAGGGCGGCGGCGCTGACCATTCCCTCGGCTTCCAAACTGCGGGCGAAGCGAATCACTTCAGCCCGCTCCACGGCTGGCAGGGCGACAATTTCGCCGATGATTTGCGTGGCAGTCATGGCTGCGGGCTAATGAAACGTCCCCACAGCGTCAAACCGGGCGGATACCAAAAGAATGCCGGGTGACGAATGAATGCCTCGACCACGCCTTCGTCCGCTTGAAACAGCTTCGCATGAAATTCCCCGTCTTCGTCCTGTGCCTCTTCGCCATCCTGTCCGCCTTCAGCCTCGCCTGGGCCGCGGACAGCACCGGGCAATTCGGCCAACTCAAAAACCTCCGCGAGTTCGGGGTCGCGCCGACCCACTCGCCGGCCGCCAACAAGGCCGCGCTCCAGCAGGCGATTGATTGGGCGGCCCCGCGCGGGGCGGCGTTGTTTCTGGAGCCGTCCGACGAGCCGTATCCCGTGGACGGCGGGCTCGTGCTGCGCATGAACGTCTCGCTTATCGGCGTGCATGGTCCGGTCGGACGCGGCACGCGGCATACCGCCAAACCGCAGCCGGTCGGCAGCGTCTTCCGCATCACGGACACGACGAACGTTTTCCTCACGGTCGAGTCGGCCACGCAGGTCCGCGGGCTCCAGTTCTGGTATCCGGACCAGCCGATTGACGATCCGGCGAAGCTGATTCGCTACCCCGCCACGATTCAGGTTTCCCAGACGCGCGCGGCCCAGGGCGTGACGCTGTCCTGCCTAACTTTCTATGGTGAATGGCTCGCGATGGACTTTAACGCGAAGCCGCCGCACATCTGCGAACAGATCCTGTTCGAGCACTGCTACGGTTACCCGCTGGGCGGCGAGTTTATCCGCCTTGATTACTGCTACGACATCCCGCGCATCCTCCACTGCCACGTCAACCCATCGAACCAGCGTTTCATCCGCGGCGGTTACAGCCGGTCGGTGATTGATGCTGTGGTCGCGCAGAAGACCTTCACCTATGCGATCAACCACACCGACAACGCCGTGCTCTTGGACGTGTTCACGTTCGGCGTTTACGGCGGGGTCTATCTCGGGCCCGCGACCTACGGGCAGCTCACACAGTTCAACCTCGATTGCGTGACCGTGGGCATCCACAAGCTGGGCGACGGCACCTTCAACCGGAACTGGCAGCTCGCGCAGGGCTCCATCATCGCCAACACCGGGCCGCGCGTGGAGGACGTCCATCCGATCATCATCGAGGGCCAGGGCCACACCGCACTGGCGAACGTGGAGTGCTTCTCCGGCGGCAACGGCGCGCTGACCACGTTGAACCAGTCGCAGGACTTCCTGCTCGTGCGGGGTGACAAGAAACTCACGGTGAGCCTAGTCGGTTGCCGGCTGCGGAACTACGTCGCTGACTCACCGCTGACGGTGCAGAACCCCAAGGCACTGATTCAGGCCACCGTCTGCGTGGACAAGCATGAAGAGGCTTGGAGTTTTCCGGCGCGCTAGTCCGAGCGTGCGCCGAGGAAATTCCCCCTCAATTCAAGGCAGCCAGCGGGGCTGATCGGCGCCGCGGTCGTTGAAGCCACGGGTTAAAAGCCGGGGCTGGCGGCCGTCCGCCTGCATTACCCAGAGCGCCGGCATTTCGCCCGTTTGGGCGCGGCAAAAGGCGATTTCCTGACCGTCGGAGGATTCGCCCGCCCGGCAGTCCCAACGGCCGGCTTCAAACGGCGTTAGTTCCGTGACCGCGCCGCTGGCCGGATTCAGCCGGCAAATCTGGGTTCCGCCTCGCGCCAAGTCTGGTTTGTAGTCCCGGTTGAAATGGTCGACGTCGGGCCGTTGCGCCTGAAACTCCCACGGCACTTTGGCGTCTGGCGAACGGCGCGCGAACAGAATGTCCCCGGCGCGCGTCCATTGCGGCAGGTTCGAGCCGCCCCCCCGCTGGGTTGGATGGCCGTAAGTCGCGCCGAACCAGTGCGACTGCCCCCGCGTGAGCACCCGATGTTCGCTGCCGTCGGGCCGCCCAATACACAGGTCCGCCCAGTCGTGGCCAGGATCGGTTTTGAACTGGCAGTCTTGGTAAAGAATCCAGCGGCCGTCAGGCGACCAACTGGTGCCGAAGTAGAGGTGCTCCGGATCGGCGGCCACCCGCATCCGGCCGGAGCCATCGGCGTTGCAGGTCCAGATCTCGTAACCGCGCGGACTCGCCAAGTGAAAGGCCACGCGTTGGCCGTCGGGACTGAGGCTGAGTCCGTAGGGCAGCCCTTCGCCGGCGTGCGTGAACTCGCGGGCGTCGGTGCCGTCCAGCTTGATGCTGAAGATTTGGCCGACTTGATGGCGGACGACTTGCACGAGGAGTCGTTCGTCACTCAATAGCAGTGCCGGCGTGTAGAACACCGCGAGGCGCTCGCGGTGGGCGACCTCAGTGAGCGTGTCGTGGTCCAAGTCATAAACCCAAAGGTGTGTCGGCGTCTGGGTGTAGTATTCCTCGAAGGGCCGACCGGGACCGTCCCGGCGCGGTTCCATGCTTAGAAAGAGCACGCGGCGCCCGTCGGACAAAAACGGACCCGGCTGCCAAGACGCTTGGTTGGGCACCTTGAAGTCGAAGTAGCGCAATCCGGAACCGTCGGCTTGGATCAGTGCCGTGCGGCCATCCGAGGTGAAGCAGAGGCGGCGGGCCGAGGTGCCCCGGGGACGATGTCGACAGGAGCTGGTGAGCAGCAGTGGCCAAGCGGCGGCAGCGGTCAGGAATGCGCGGCGGTTCATGCGGTGACGACCAAAGGTGAAACGGGCGGTCTAACCGCGGGTTCAGCCAAGCCGATCAGCGGTCAGTCGCGGAAGTTGGCGAAACTCAACGACGCGGGAAATTCCTCGTTCTTCACCGCGGCGATGACGGCCTGAAGGTCGTCTCGGTTTTTGCCCGTGACGCGCAATTCGTCGCCTTGAATGGCGGCGGTGACCTTTACGCCCGTGCCGCGGATGAATTGGCTGATCTGCTTGGCGACCGCGCCTTCGATGCCCTGCTTGATCTTGATCGTCTGGCGGGCATGCCCCAAGGGCGACAACTCCGCCTCTCCCTGATCCACGCTTTTGAGGCTGATGCCGCGTTTGGACAGCTTGCCGATTACGATTTCCACTAAGGCCTTCATTTTGAAGGCGTCGTTGGCGCGTAGTTTGATCTCGTTCTTTTCGAGCACGATTTCGGCGTTGGATCCCTTGAAATCGAAGCGGGTGAACAATTCCTTCTGCGCTTGGCTGATGGCGTTTTCCAACTCC
>CAIJLV010000229.1 GCA_903821635.1 uncultured Verrucomicrobiota bacterium
GATGCGTGCTGTTTGTTGCTGCCACTTGGTCGCTTGGCCTCGTCGGCACCTGGTCAGCGGTCGCGTCGACCTTGGACGAAGCGAAGCTGACGTTCTTCGAGCAGCGCATCCGACCAGTTCTGGTCGAACACTGCTATGAGTGTCACAGCGCGGAGAGCAAATCCCTCAAAGGTGGCCTTCGGCTTGATTCGAGAGCCGGTCTGTTGCGTGGCGGCGACACTCGGGCCGCCGTTGTCCCGGGCGATGCCCGCGGTAGCCTGCTGGTAGCCGCCGTTGGTTACGGCAACCACGATTTGCAGATGCCGCCCCAGGGACGTCTGCCCGCTGCGGTCGTTGCCGATCTGACTCGGTGGGTGGATGAAGGCGCTATGGCTCCCGAGGGAAGAGGTTTGGAGCCAAAGTCTTGGCGTGCCACCCAAGACAGCTCCGCGCACTGGGCATTTCAGGCGCCCGGCGAAATCAAGCCACCGCCAAGCGCGGATCCGGCTTTGCCTAGCGACAAGGCCCTCGACCGCTTCGTGTGGGCCCGACTGGCTGAGAAGGGGTTGACGCTGGCGCCCACCGCCGACCGGCGGACGCTGATTCGGCGGGCCACCTATGACTTGATTGGACTGCCGCCGACGCCGGAAGAGCTCAAGGGATTTATCGAAGATCCAGCCCCGGATGCGTTTGAGCGGCTAATCGAGCGATTGTTGGCTTCGCCTCGATACGGCGAGCGTTGGGGCCGTTGGTGGCTTGATGTAGCGCGCTACGCCGACACCAACGGGCAGGATGAAAACAAGGTCATGGCCAACGCTTGGCGTTACCGCGACTGGGTGATCCGCTCCTTCAACGCCAACCAACCGTTCAACGCGTTCATCACTGAGCAACTTGCCGGGGATCTCCTACCAACGAATGGCGTGAGCGAAGCGGTGTTGTTTGATCGTTGGACCGCGACGGGCTTGCTCGTGCTGGGCCCCAAGATGTTGGCCGAGCAAGATAAGCCCAAGCTCGTCATGGATCTCGTGGACGAGCAAATCGAGGTGGTGAGCCGCGCCTTTTTGGGGCTGACCGTCGGTTGTGCACGTTGTCACGACCACAAATTCGATCCGGTGACCGCACGCGATTACTACGCGCTGGCCGGTATTTTTCGCAGCACCAAGACGATGGCGAACCTCGAATTTGTCTCGAAGTTCAATGAGCGCCGGATTGCCAATGGGGCTGAACTGGCGGCCATTGAGGCGCACGCGCAGGCGGTCGCGGTTAGCAATCGAGCGGTGGAACAGGCGATCCAACGGGGGAACTCGGCTCTCAGCGAGGAGTGGCGAACGAACCTGGTCGCTTACCTCACGACGGCGTCGACTGCTGATCAACGTGAGGCCATGTCGGGATCGTTAATACCCTTGCGGGTGACCCGCCTGCGCGAGTTGCTGGCTCCCGATCCGGCCACAAACGCGGTGAGCCGAACCCTACGCCAACTTGCCGGCGACCCGGCGAAGCTTTCCGGCTTCCTTGAAACCACCGAATCGCCGAGCGGGGAAAACGCCCTACGCCTCGCTCCAGGCAAGGTTGGCGCCGCCTTTTGGGCCGACGGCCGCAATTACCTCGAGGTGCCTTCGTCAGTCGCCTTGGAACCCGCCCACCTCACCGTCGAGCTCTGGGTTCGGGCGAGTGAATTTCCCCGGGAGGGCGATACGCGGCGATGGTTGGTGGCCAAAAATGCCAATGAGTGGACCGAGGGCCATTATGCGCTGCTGCTGGATCGGGATCGTGCGGGTGCCTACCTGAACCTTGGTGGCGGCAAGGGAAACCTGTTTGCGCTGTGGAGCGATCAAGCCCTGAAGCCGGACCAATGGCATCACTTGGCACTGACCTACGACGGGGTCTGGCTGCGGTTGTTTGTGGATGGGAAGTCGACGGGTGAAACCGAGATCAACCGAGCGCGCGGTGCCGGCCCAGGGCCGTTGGCGCTGGGCCGGCGGCCGGATGGGTATGTAAACTTCAAGGGACTACTGGATGAGGCGCGGGTGTGGTCACGCGCCCTGACGCCTGCTGAGGTGAAGGCGCGTTGCGCGGACGTCAGGTCGAATGACGAGGCGTCAATCGTCATGCGGTGGGATTTTAATGAGGTCTCGGCGGCTGACCAAGCGGCGTTGGCCGTCGCGGAAATGCGGGGCGCATTGTTTGGCCCCGGGGGCGTATTTTCCCTGCCCAAGGAACCGAGGTCGCTTTATCCCGCTGCGACGCGAGCGGCCCTCGAGGCGTTGGAGCAAGCTCGGGCTGAATTGCAGGCACAAGCGCCCGCACCCGCGAAGTTTACCCTCGCGGTAGAAGACGACTCGCCGATTGATCTGCCGGTGCATATCCGAGGCAGCCACTTGAATCTGGCGAAGGAGCCGGTCCAGCGCGGTTTCATTCAAGCGGTCCGTTCGGGAAAACCATCCCGGCTGCCCCAACATCAGAGTGGGCGCCTCGAGCTCGCGGATTGGCTGACCCAACCCGATCACCCACTCACGGCCCGGGTGGTAGTGAACCGGATTTGGCAGGCTCATTTCGGCGAAGGGTTGGTCCGCACGCCCGACAATTTTGGTCTGCGCGGAGAAACACCGTCGCATCCAGAACTGCTCGATTGGCTGGCGGTTGAATTCATCCGCTCAGGCTGGGACGTGAAGCAGTTGCACCGCCTGATTCTCGGCAGCGCGACGTGGCAGCAAGCGGGGGCAGGCGACCAACAACCGCAGTCTGGGGGCGGCGAGTTAGCGGCACGGGCTGAGCGCGGATTACTGAAATCCGAATCCGGAGCCCGCGCCGCCCAAGCGGATCCCGAAAATCGTCTGCTTTGGCATTTCCCCCGACAACGGCTGGAAGCTGAAATGGTGCGGGATGCTTTGCTCGCGGTGTCCGGGCGGTTGGATGCGGCCGCAGGCGGTTCGCTGGTGCAGTGGAAGAATGATGACTACACGCCCAAGGATGACGTTTCGGCGGCTTCGGTGCGGCGGTCCGTCTATCTGCCCATCGTGCGGGATCGCGTGTTCGATGTGTTCACGATCTTTGATTTTGCCAATCCCAGTGTCGGCACGGCGAAACGAACGCCGACTGTGGTATCGCATCAGGCGCTGTTTTTTCTCAACAGCCCACTGGTTAAGGACTCGGCCCGTGCGTTTGCGGAAACGTTGTTGGCCACTTGGCCGCACGACCCCTTGGCCCGCATCAAGCTCGCTTACGAGCGGGCTTGGGGGCGCTTGCCCACTGCAACAGAATCCGAGCGGGCCATGCGCTTTGTGGCTTCGGTGACCCGCAGCTCGGAGCCGGCAGCGGCGTGGGCCGCTTGGTGCCAAACGCTCTTCGCCGCCAACGAATTTTTATATCGTGAGTGACTCCATGCCGCAGGATTTCTCCAGGCCGATTTCTCGTCGCCAAATGTTGCGCCAAGCCGGCGCTGGCTTCGGCCATCTGGCGCTAGTGGGAGCGCTTTCGTCGCTGGGGTTGGCCGTGGCTGGCCCGACTTCGAGCCCTTTGTTTGCTCGGCCGCCCCAGTTTCGGCCGCGGGCAAAGCGCGTAATCTTCCTCTTTATGCACGGCGGCCCGTCGCATGTGGACACCTTCGACTACAAGCCGGCCCTGATCCGAGATGCTGGCAAACCGCTGCCGTTTGAGAAGCCGCGCATCCAGTTTGCCAAGACTGCGAACCTGCGCCGTTCACCTTGGGAGTTCCGGCCTTACGGCCAATGTGGCGCGATGGTCAGCGACCTCTTTCCGCTCGTCGGCGGGTGCGCCGATGACCTGTGCATGCTGAAATCGATTCACGGCACCAACGAAGCGCACGGGGGCGCACTGCTGAAGTTGCATACCGGTTCCGATACCTCGGTGCGCCCCAGCATGGGGGCGTGGGTCTCTTACGGGTTGGGTTCGGAAAGCCGCAATTTGCCCAGCTTCATCACGATCAATCCCACGCTTGGGCATGGGGGCGTCGGCAACTGGGCCAGTGCCTTTCTCCCGGCGGTTCACCAAGGCACGCCGATTGGAGGCGGCGTGCCGGTTGATCAAGCGACGATCAATTACCTGCACGACTCCACTGGCGATGGACCTCGCCAACGGGCGCAGCTCGATTTGCTCGGGGAGATGAATCGAGAACATCTGGCCCGGACTGGCGGTGATTCGGCGCTAGAGGCTCGGATCGAGTCCTTTGAGCTCGCGTTTCGCATGCAGATGGAGGCGCCCGAAGCGATGGACGTGGCGAGCGAATCTGGCGCAACCAAGAAGCTTTATGGCCTCGACGATCCCAAGACGGCTTCGTTTGCCCGGCAGTGTTTGCTGGCCCGACGATTCAGCGAACGTGGCGTCCGGTTTGTGCAGGTAACTCACGGTTATTGGGATCAACACGAAGATCTGACCAAAGACCACGGCCGATTGGCCGCAGAGGTGGATCGCCCGATTGCCGGCCTGCTCCGAGACCTCAGGTCGCGTGGTTTACTGGAAGAGACGCTTGTAATCTGGGGCGGTGAATTCGGCCGCACGCCGACGCTGCAAGGCAAGGATGGTCGAGATCATCACCCACATGCCTTTACGATGTGGCTGGCCGGTGGCGGGGTGAAGCCGGGCTTCAGTTACGGTGTGACCGACGACTACGGGTTTTATTGCGCCGACCAGAAGGTTCACGTCCACGACTTACATGCGACGATCCTCGCGCTATTGGGCTTGGACCACGAGCAACTCACCTACCGCCATGCCGGGCGCGACTTCCGGTTAACCGATGTCAGCGGAAGGGTAGTCAGGGAAATCTTCGCGTGACTAGGTGGCGCCGGGGCCTTGGCTTCGGGCTGCAGAAATAAAAAGAGGGCCGGACTTGCGTCCGGCCCTCGTGAAGCAGCGCGCTGGGATTAGTTGCGAGCGCGGTAGAATTTCTGGGACGCGGTCGAGCCCAGCGGGATCCGCAGCGGGCTGGTGGCCGTCAGATCACCGAAGCTACCGGTGATCGTGTCCGCCGATTGGAGCGTGCCGATGAAGGAAATGACGATGTCAGTGCCCTCAATGCTGAAGCCCATGGTCGGGTTATCCTTCGGGAAGGCCGTCGCAAAATCGCCGAAATGGCTGATGCGAAGCACTCCGTAGTTCGACTCATTTTGGGTTGGGAGGCCGTCCGCATTCACGGTGCCATTGCCGGCGTAGGTGTTGTTGGGGGGAACGCCGTAGCCGGTGTCATTCTGGTTGCCGAAGCCGACCAACACGGTGCCGCCGAGGTTCGGCAGGTCGCGGTTGGGAGCGTCCTGTTCAACCCAAGTGAGACCGTCGTAGGAGAACAGCGAGGTGAACGCGGTGCCTACCCGCTTTACACGCAACCAGTGGGCCTGCGTGGGGGATGAGTTTTCCGAGATGGTGCCGGCCGCATCCGTTGCGAACAGGCCGCTGAAAAACCCTTTGAGACCGGCGATCTCCTGATCGTTCGAGTTCGGGGCGTTGTTGCCGTAGTTGTCACCGGCGTTCGGGCGGTTCAACTCGATGGCGGCGCG
Organism: uncultured Verrucomicrobiota bacterium; assembly: GCA_903821635.1. GTDB lineage: Bacteria > Verrucomicrobiota > Verrucomicrobiia > Limisphaerales > UBA9464 > CAIWAH01. The sequence goes on from CAIJLV010000229.1 coordinate 5,490, forward strand.
GTTCGGGCCGGACGCTTCGTAGTAAACGATGTTCACGTAAGCTGGAACCTTGGTGGATTCGGCGATGTCCGTGTTGTCGGTGCGATACAAGCCAGCGCGGACGTGGATGCCGCCGTTAGCGTAGCCGCCGGTGATGCCGCGGCGGTCGAACCGGTTCACGGCGACGACGACGTCAAAATCACCCGAGTAGGGGCGATAGAGGTAGTGAATGAAGTCGCCGGGGTTGTAAGCGTTGGAGCCGCCGCCGATGATTTCGAATTCTGGATTTTCATCCGAAGACAGGGCCACCGCTCGACCGACCACGTAGGGATCATCGCCCGGGGTCGGCCGGCTGGCCGGATTCTGGATGTAGCCGATGTCGGTGGAGATCCAGTTGGACTTCTTACCGTTGGCCGTGGAACCGCTGGCGACCGCGTTGCCTGCCCGATCCACGACGGAACCGACGACGGTTACGGTGAAGGTGTCGCTGGTGAGCCCGGCAACGTGCAGGTAAACGGTATCGCCGCTGAGGCCGATTTGGGCGCTGATGAGCGTGCCTTGGCTGATGGAGTAGTTGGCGAGCGTGGTGGCGCTCGTCGAATCCAGCGCTTCGGAGAACTTCAGACCGATCAAGTGTTTGTCGATCGTGCCAGTGGAAACGAGTTTGGGAGCGACGGTGTCGGCGGCGATGACATCGCCATAGTCCGCAAATTCCGCTACGGCCAGCGAGCTGCCGGCGGCGTCGTCGGTGGCGGCATAAGTGCCGACCAACACGGTGGCCGGGAAGACCTGATATTGATCAGAAATCTTGGACCACGTGGTGCCGTTGGTGCCCAGGTAGAACGAGAAGGAATTACCGACGCGGCGCACGCGCAGCCATTGGCTCGGCAGGTTGGCCGCCACTCCGGCGTAGTCTCGGCTCAGACGCTGGGAGTAGACTTGGTCGCGCCGTCCCCGGCCCATCACGCGAACTTGGTTGGCGCCAGCCGGATTTGCGGCCGCGATTTCCAGCGCAGGGGTATTAGCGGACTTGGATTCACGAACCATCAAGCTGGCTCGGGTGAAGGCGGAAACCGGGTCGAGTTCGGGTTCAGCCTTGAGGTTGACGAGGCGGACCCGTTTGTCGAAGTCACCGGTGACTGATTCATAGCGGTAGAAACCATTATCGCCCACGGCGTCAGCCTTATCGAAGGCCCCGTAACCACTCGCTTTGAGGGTGAAAGAGTTCGCGTTGGTCACGATTTCTCCCGGGGTCGGCAAGGGGAGGTCCACCACGTTGGCCACGACGTCAACGGCCTCGGTCCAGCGGACGAAGTTGCCGGTGACGGTGAGCGTAGCCGCTGCGGTTTCACCCGCGCCGCTGAGGGGGTTGGTCCACTTCAATTGGTAGCTGCCGGCGTCTGCCGGGGTCACTCCAACGATTTTGAGGGCGACCTTTTTGGCACCCAGATAATAAGCGGTGGCCGGGACGGGGACGCCGTTGCGATACCATTGGAAGTCGTTCGGGCTGCCCGTGACATCAGCGGTGAGGGTGGCGTCTGTGCCGGCGACTACGGTTTGGTTAGCCGGGCTGGAGACGAGCGTGGCGGCCACATTCTCGACCGTGAAGACGCCGAAGCCGGTGGAGCCGAAGGCGACGAGGACTTCGGACTTACCGAGGTTCGCCGGGGCCGACTTGTCGGGGTTAACTTGGATCCAAGGATCGTAGAGATAGTCGTGGCCGGTGGCCCCGTAATCCACGATTTCTTCGTCGTCTTCGTCGAAGTCGAGTTTGACGGCGCTTTTGCCGCTGGCGACCGAACCGTTCAGGCGGTGAATAGCCAACCAAGCTGGCTTCTTGATGTCGCCGAACTGGTTGTTCCAGCTGGGGAGCGAGTAAGCCACAAGGTAGCTCAGGCTGGAGTCGGCCGCCAAGGCGCCGTTCCAGTTGCCGTCATAGCGTTCCACCCCGTCCACCGCGTGATTGATGGGCAGTCCGTCCTTGCCGGCCGCTTCCCATTGGAAGGGCGGGAGGCCAGCAGCACCTTTGGTGTCGTTGGAATAGAGGTAAGTTCCTGGCTGCTCATTTTCTTCCGGCGCGGGGGTTGGGTTTGCGGGGTCGGAAGTATAACGGTCGGGACGGGCTTCCCAACCAGTTCCGGGGAAGTGGCCACGGTAGACGACGGAAAGCTTCGGCCGCGTAGGATCACTGCCGTATTCGACCGGGAACGAGGAGGTGCCACCGAACGAGTAGCCCTTACGGCGTCCACCGTCGCGGTCATTCACCCGGGCTAGCGGCTTGAAGTTCAAGCCGTCGTCCGTCACCAAAAGTTGAGCGTGGTGTCCCGCCCGCCAAGTGCCACCGCCCGCCAAGATCTGAGTGGTCTTGCCGGAGCCGCGAACGTGGAAATCACGGAACCGCCAGCTCGCGGAACCATCGCCACTGCTGAGGCCGTCGCCGACGCCGGTGACTTGCTCTTCATACGCCAAGGTGGGGGTGGTTTCCCAGCCGCCGCCCACCTTGGGGGCGTAGCGCAGGATGATATGCTTGAACGCGCTGTAGAGCGCCTTTTGGCCGTCTGGACCTTCGTCCAAGCCGATTCGCCACCAAGCGTAGGCACTGCCTTGGCCGCCGTTTTCCGGCAGGGTAACATCGTGGCCGGCCGCGATGTCGGGGCGCAGGGATTCTTTCCAAGCGATTCCGAGCGGTTGGCCTGTGTTCGCATCAATCCAGATGAGCGAACGGTCAGGATATTGTTCGGCGAGGGTTTTGTCCGCGGCGGAGAGCGCGGCGTCGGTTTCATTGATGCCGTTTTCGCGCACGCCGAGAAGCAGTCGATTAGCGTCGTAGCGGATCAACTGGCTGTAGGCGTCCAGCACGTCGGTGCCGTTGAGTGCCAATGCTTGGCCGCCAGCCTTCTTCAGAATCGGCAAGCGGTTGGCCACGTCGACGTTCTTGGTCTCGTTGATGTGTTGAAACCACTTGGGAGTGATTTCTTGAGCCGTGGCCAGTTGGGCAATAGCCCCAGCTAGCGCAGCTGTCAGGAGGGTTTGTTTCATAGTTATCTGCATCTGCTTTGGGCAATTCAGGCTTAGGGTTTGCTTAAATTTGGATACAATTTTCTCCGATGCCCATGAGGACTTTCACCAAGCTGTAACACTTGAGTCAAAGGGCGATTTTGACGAATCACCAAGCTAGGGCTTGGTGGATTAATTAAATTAATCAGTCCGTGGCGATTGATGGGCAATTTTATTGGATCGCTAAGGAGAAATTCTGACATCCGCCACCGGTTTCTTAAGCGGGATACCGGGGATTAGCTATTGCAGTGGGATCGTGATTTCAGGGACTCCCGCGCTCACCGTAATCGTCTTGGGTGCTTCCCGGGGCCCGCGCACCCAGATGGATTCGGGTTGTCCCGCTTGCCCTAGCACGGCGACCGGACTGTCTTGCGACCAATGGCCAGAGCCGGCCCGGATTTCCCGGATGGGGCCAAGGCGGCCGCCCGGATAAACGAGGCGGAGCGCGGTCCCGATGCCGGTGGGGTTGCCTTCTGAGCCGTTCAGTCGCACTCGCAGCCCGGGCCGGCCTCCGGAATTGTGCCATAGCCGCGTCGTATCCCCGGGTTGGCTGACCGCCAAATCTGTCCGCCCATCCCCGTCGTAATCCGCGGTTGCCGCCGCACGTTGTTCGCCGGTCAGGCGGATGCCGGAAATTTCGGCTGGCTGGCTGGATAGGTGGCCGTGCCCGTCGCCCAAGAGCAGGAGGCCGAGGCCGGCATCGGCCCGGTCGGTTTCCGATCCGGGGGCCCCAAAGTTTTGGCCGATAAAGACATCTTCATGGCCGTCGCCATCAAAGTCAGCGGCGGCGAGGGCAAAGGCGGGAGCGAGTTGAGCCGGCGTGGGCAGGGGACGGGCTAGAAAATGGTCACCGCGATTGAGGAACACCATCGAGTCGAGGGTGGTGACGGACAGTTTGGCGGCTTGAGCGTAGTCTTCCCCCAAGATTTCAGGCACGGACGCCAGCCCGAAGGCCCGCTGGGTCGCGAACCGGCTGCGCAATGAGGGGAGCACGTTCCCCAGCACCGGCAGGGTGCCAAAGGGAAGTTCGCGGCCGGAGTCGGGGGCGATATAAGTCTCTAGCAAATGAAGCGGGCCGGTATTGGGGTCGCCCCAGTGATAGAGCTGGATGCCCCGGGCCAGCCCTAGTTGATAGGCGTGGTTGCGCCCCCAATTGGCCGCGACCAAATCGAGTTGCCCATCGCTGTCCAAATCCACCGCGGTCACCCCGTTCCACCAACCCGTAAGCGCCTTGAGTGTCCGCGGATTAGCTCCGGGCGAATCCCAGACGAGCGGCCAGTCGCGTTCCACCAGACGGCCCTGTTGATTCGCAAAAATCCGGAGCGGGCCCCACTCAATTGCGAGGACCAGATCCGGGTCACCGTCGCCGTCGAGGTCCGTGAAGACCGCGCCATTGACGATGCCTGCCTGCCTTAATGGGGCGGTGTTCTCCACGTCGGGCACGAGTTCGCCAGCTTGGCTTCGGAAGATCGCGGAGGCGGCGGCCAGCGGGTAGCGACCAGGTAGCGACCGGCCCCCGACGAATAGGTCCAGTTCCCCGTCGCCATTGATGTCGGCGCGGGCCAGGGGGCCGATGGGTCCTCGCAGGCTGGGGCCGCCGAAACGGACGGTGCCGGCCGCTAGGTCGAAAGTCCGCACTCCGCTGGCGGCTGGGGAGGGTTCGAGGTTGCTGAAGGCGACCCAAAGCGCGGGGCGGGCCGAGGCGTGGGGGACGATAAGAATTCCGGCGTGGTCGAGCACGGCTGGCCGCTCATATACGGCTTCTGTCCCTGTCACGAAGCCACCTTGCCCGTCGTTCAGCTTCACGCCGAGCCGACCGCCGCGGCCGCTCCCGATCACTAGGTCTTCCTTGCCGTCGCCGTTCAGGTCGCCCCAGCAGAGCGCGGGGCCTACTCGGTTGAGGGCGCGGGGCAGCGAGGGTTGGATTTCAAAATCCGCCGACGCGCCCGACGTATGGCGATGCCCGAGGCGATCGCTGACCTCGATAAACAAGGGACGGGGACGGGCGGGCGGCGAGTTGGGTGGAGTGGGGGTTGAGGTCGGGTCTGGTTCTGCCACTTCAATCCGTTGGTTTGGCTCCAACTGAGTGAGCAGCGATTCACGGCCACTGCGCCAACGCACGCGGACCGTCAGCCGATTGGTGGTCGAACCGGCCGCGAAGACGCGCGTCGGTTCGTCGCCCGAGAGATAACGTCCGCCGGTGACGACTTCTTGGCTCTGCGGCACGGGGCCACCGGTCACCTCGATCCGGGCACCGGTCCCGTGGTTGTTGGGGGGGTGGCCCCGTAGGCGCACCGCGAGGCGCGGATGGCTGGAGTCGTTGCGGAGCAGTGAGGCCGGCGCATTTTCATTGTTGAGCACCACGTCGAGGTCACCGTCGTTGTCCAAATCGCCCAGAGCCATGCCTTGCGAGATACCCACCTGATCAAATCTCCAGGCCTGGCCCGCGTCTTCAAAGGTCAGGTCGCCGCGGTTGCGGAAGGCCACGTTGGGCAGAGCTAGGGAAGGGAACCGCAGGCGCAGTTGCAGTGCGGCGGCGTCCGCGAGGCGGTCACGTTGCCGGATGGCTTCGATCTCGGCGGCCACGTCGGCGTCCTGCACATCCCGGGCAAATCCGGTGGTGATGAGCAGGTCTTCGTAACCGTCTAAATCCACGTCCAGAAAGGCCGGCGACCAAGACCAATCTGAAGCGGCGACGCCTCCCAACCAAGCCGCCTCGGCAAACGTGCCGTCGCCTCGACCGAGGAAGAGGGTGTTGCGCGCGTTTTGGGGGCGGGTTTCGCCGCCGGTGAACGGTTCGGGTTCCGCTTGGCGAACGGTGGCTTCCGCCTGCCGGCGGACGGGATCTCGACTGAGCATGTCCGTCACGAAAAAGTCGTCGTGCCCGTCGCGATCCAAGTCGCCGAAGTCCACGCCCATCGAGAACCAACTGGTCTTGCGGAGGGCCGTGCGGGGAATCGCCCGGAACTGACCGCGGCCCTCATTGAGCCAGATCCGATCCGGGGAATTGAGGTCGTTGCAGACATAAAGGTCAGGTGCCCCGTCGCCGTTCAGATCGCGAAACATGGCAGAGAGGCCCCAGTCAAACGGGGGCGATTGGAGCGGTTGCCCTTGTTCATCGCGAAAAGTGCCGCCGGTAAACGAGCGAGGACTGAAACGGCCCTGCCCGTCGTTAAGGAACAAGGTGTCCGCCTCGCCGTGCTCCGTGATCCGTCCTTCCGCATCCACCGAGAAGCGCCCCACCAAGTCGGCTTCGGTAGTTGCACGGCCATTGACGGCGGCGACCACCGGTCGGCCGCCTACTAGTTTGATTTCAAAACGTTGCTGAAACTCATCGCGCACTGTGGAGCTGCGGTAGTTGACGACATACAGGTCGAGATCGGCATCCCCGTCGATGTCCGCCAGCGCGAGGGACGTGGCCCCGGAAGTGCCGCCCAATCCGGCTTTAGCCGTCACGTCCTGAAACCGGCCTTGCCCATCATTTTGCAAGCAGCGGGTGCCGCGGCCAACGGCATTGACGAGCAGGTCCAGATCGCCATCCCCCTCCAGATCCGCCAGGACGGCGCCGGTGGCGTCCAGGGTTTGCAGCGCCGCCCCCAGGGTGGCCGAGGTGACGTTGGTGAACTGCCAGCCGCCGAGGTTGCGGTAGAGGGCGCTGCCACCGCCCAAGCCGGCGAAGAAAAGGTCGCAGCGCCCATCGCCGTCCACATCGCCCAAGGCAACCCCGGAACCATTCAGGAGCACGTGATTCGTCAGTGAACGTTGCTCACTCAGGCGGTTGGTAAAGTTGACCCCGGTCTGAGTTCCGGGCAGCGCGGTGAAACCAGCTTGGCCACCGGGCGCGATTGACAGGGCAAATCGCCGGTTGACGGGCTCCTTTCCCGCCGCTGCCAACAACGTCGGTAACGCGGTCAAGAGGAGCAGGCTTGGGAGGAGTGTTCGTTTCATGGTCTTCGAGGGCCGGGCCGCGGTGGCGTCGAGGTAAGGCTAGGGCGGGGGCGGGAAAGCGGTCAGCAATTTTAGCACCGTCCGACCGGCAGTGCGGATGCCCTCGCCGGAGCGCGCCGACGCTCGGCAGGCTTGTTGTCGCGGCCCCGGCCGCTACGTTCGCCCGCTCAGATGCCGAATGCACCCGTCACTCCGCTCCCCGGTCGTGAAAACCGCGGAAGGATCGCCGCGCCTGCCGGAACTCTTGGCCCCGGCCGGGGACTGGGAATGCGCCCGCGCCGCCGTGGAAAATGGAGCCGACGCCATTTACTTTGGGCTGGAGCGATTTAACGCCCGGATGCGCGCCCACAATTTCACCCTCGCCGACCTGCCGGCGCTCATGGAATTCCTCCATCGGCGCGGCGTGCGCGGTTACGTGACCTTTAACACGCTGGTGTTCACCGATGAATTGGCCGCCGCTGAAGTTTACCTCCGCGCGATCATCGCCGCGGGGGTGGATGCCGCCATCGTCCAAGACATCGGGATCTGCCGCTTGATCCGCCGTCTGGCGCCTGATTTTCCGATCCACGGCTCGACGCAAATGACCGTGACCAGTCCGGCGGGCGTGGCGTTTGCCCGGGACTTGGGCTGCAACTTGGTGGTGTTGGCCCGGGAGAATTCCCTGACCGAAATCCGGGCGATCCGGCAAGGGGCCGAGCCGCTGAATACGGACGCCCGGCTCACTCAGCCTTCCGGTCTGCCGCTCGAAGTCTTCGTGCACGGCGCCCTGTGCGTCGCCTATTCCGGCCAGTGCCTCACTAGCGAATCACTCGGGGGGCGCAGCGCAAACCGGGGCGAATGCGCCCAAGCCTGCCGGATGCCTTACGACCTGATCTCGGACGGTCAAAAGGTGGACTTGGGCGATCGCCGTTACCTCTTGTCGCCGCAGGATCTGGCCGGCCTCGAAGTCTTGCCGGAACTCGTCGCGGCCGGGGTTTCGTCGCTCAAGATTGAAGGCCGACTCAAGTCACCGGAATACGTCGCCAGCATCACGCGCGTTTATCGGAAGGCGTTGGATGAACTCGGAGCTCGGACCCCGGAAACTGGAACCGGCGTTAATCCGCAGTCCCGCTACGAGCTGGAGATGGCCTTTTCGCGTGGGCTTTATCCGGGCTGGTTTCGCGGGATTCAGAATCAGGAACTGGCCCACGCCCGGTTTGGTAAGAAACGTGGTGTGCTCGTGGGTGAAGTCCTGCGCGTGGAGCGTGAGCGGGTCCTGATCCGCCAAGCCGCGGCAGTGAAGCCCGGGGATGGCGTCGGCTTCGATGCGGGGCGTCCGGATGAAGTGGAGGAAGGCGGCCGCGTCTACGAAGTGCAGCCGGCGCGAACCACCACGCCGTCGGCCGGGCCCGAGGTCTGGTTGGCGTTCGGC
>CAIJLV010000230.1 GCA_903821635.1 uncultured Verrucomicrobiota bacterium
ACCGCCTCGATCAGCGTGAACTCCAGTTGCCCGTCGGTCAGCGAGGCGCCGGGGCCGATCCGCATCATGCGGCCGCCGGCGTGCGGGGAATTCCCGGCTAGGGCCAGCACGCCGTTCGGCTGCACCCATTCGCCAGCCGCAGTGCGAACCCGCAGCGTCGGGGCCCGAAAGGTCGCGAGGGCCCGGAAGAAGCCGACCGAATAGCAGAGCCGCGGACCGAACGTCCGCACCACGCCGGGCGTCGTCTGCCGCAGCAGTTCGCTGGCGAACGCAGTGCCGCCAAAGAGCAGCGCGTGCCGGCGACAGGTGACGCCGCCCTCGAGCCAAGAAACCTCGATGGTGTCGAGCGCGACCGGCGCGGGCCGCCGGACGGCCCCGAGGGCAGCCTCGTCCCCGGTGATGCCGAGCAGGTGGGCAATGTCATTGCCCGTGCCGAAGGGCGCGAGGGCCAACGGCGTGTTCGCCCCCGCGGCGACCAGTCCGCTGGCGACCTCGTGCACCGTGCCGTCGCCCCCGGCCGCGATCACCAGCTCGACCGAGCCGGCCGCCTGTCGGGCCAAGTCCACCGCGTGGCCACGGTGTTCCGTCAGGCGCACCTCCGTCTCGATCCCGGCTTCGGCCAACCCACGCACCAGTCGGGCCAGCCGCTCCGCCTGTGCCCGGGCGCCGGCGGACGCAGGATTCCGGATGAGCAGCGCACGGGAGGACATGACGGGGGCAGTCTAGCCGGCCGGGCCGCCGCCGGTCCATGCCGGGGAACGTCATTTCGAGGTCCGCTGCTGGATCTTCAGCTCCACCTCACCCAACTCGAAGATTGCTTCAGGCGAACCCAAGTCGGCTTTCGGGACGGTCACCGTCCGCTTCAGCCGGCCGTGCCAAGCGGCCGCCCGGTGGGCCAACGGATCCTGCCATGCGAGCGGCACGGGCGCCGCCGCGAAGTGAAGCTGGTATTCGCCGGGCAGCACGCCGGCCGTGCGGAAGGTTCCCTCCGGCGTCACCTCCACGGTGTAAGTCCTGTGGTGCCGGAGGTATTCTTGGCCGGCCTCGGATTCGATCCAGCGGAACCACCACAGCCGACGGTCCTCCGCGGTCAGCGTGGCGGGCGGTTCCGGCAATGGCTGACTGCGGGTTAGGCTTCGAGCCGTGAGATTTTCCTGCCAGTTAGACCATTCCCCGACCGGCAGGCGTTCGGTCAGCTTCAGGCGGCCGATGACGATGCGCCCCGCGGGGTCTGGTTTGCCGATCTCGACGTTGGCCAACTCGCCGGGCGAAACGCTGACCGGCGTTTCATCCGTTAAAAACCGGCCGCTTCCCGGATTCAGCGAGAGCAGGAATTCTCCGGCCGGAACCTGGCTGATCTCGAATCGCCCGGAGGAATCGGTCGTGGCCCGGAAGGCGGCGACATCCGGGGCGATGCAGCCGGCCTGAAGCAGGAACGCGGGATCTTGCAGGATGACTTCGCGACCACCCTGAGGCTGGCCATCACGACGGACCGTGCCCGTGATACGGCCGAACGGTTGCAGGCGAAGTTCGACCGTTCCCCGACTCGGTGTAAGTGCCCGCGCGAAGCCGCTGGCCGAAACTGCTGCCACCGTGTGCGGCTGGCGCACCACCGGAAACCGGAATCGTCCGGCGGCATCCGTGTTGGTGACGATCCCGTCGTCGCGACGCAGGAACCGACCCCGGCCCAGCAGCGCCGATTTTTCGAGCGTGCACAGCGCGACCTCGGCCCCCGCCGACGGAGAGCCGTCGGGATTCAGCACCACGCCGCGCACACCGCCGTCGGGATCAAGGCGGCGAAGCTTGAAGTCGCAGCGCGGTTCCCCGGCCGGGCCGGGCTGCGGAAAGCCGATTTCGGTCTCATAGCCCTCGGCCTCAAGGCGGACTACAGGTGCGCCCATTTCGTCAAACGAGAGGCGGTATTGGCCGTTGGCGCCGTAATGAAGCTCGCTGCGGTCGAAGTTCGGATACTCCTGTCCTTCGCCGGGGATCGCCTTGAAGCGCGCGACCGGCTGACCATTCTGGGCATCCACCACGTCGCCCACCACCTCCAGCTTCGGATGCAACGTCACGGTGTGTTCATGGCCGTCGGCTGCTAGGGCGACGCCCCGCAGAAAGCGGTGCCCGGGAGCATGGGCGGTAAAGTTGAAGGCCGACTGTCCTGGCGGCGCGCTACGCCACTCAACCCGGCCGGTATCATCCGTAGTGGCGTCCCAGCCCAGCGCGCCAAAACCGAACCCTTCATCCAGCAACAAGGTCGCGCCGGCGATGGGTTCGCCGTTGGTGGAAACAATCCGGGCCCGCAGCACGGCGCCCGCCTCCAACCGGACCCGGACGGCCTCGCCCCCGGCCTGGACGCTGAACTGCTTCGCGGAGTAACCGTCCGCCGTGGCCGTGAATGTCGCCTCGCCTCGCGGCAGGGAGCGCACGGCAAATTGCCCCGCGGCATCCGTGGTGGCGGCGACTTCATGCCATGTGGCGCCGATGCGCGCGCCGGGAATGGGTTCGTCCGCGGAATTGATGATTTGTCCGAAGGCCACGGCTCCCGTCCGCATCGTCGTCACCATCTTCCGGGAACGCAGCAGCGTAAGGGTCTCCCGACCGACGGCGGTTTCATCGTCGCGGCTGACGGAAAGCGATTCTTCCTTCACGTAATCCGGGTGCTCGAACTCGAAGGCAAACCGTTCCCGCGCCGGCGGAATCGTGGCACACAGCCAGCGCCCCTGTGCATCGGTCACGCCGAGCTGGATTCGTCGCATGAAACCCAGCCGTTCACGGTCTTCGTCCGGCTCCCGCCAGGACGTGTCACTGAGGTGATAGGTCAGCCAGACCGACACGCCGGCGATCGGCTTTCGCCCTTCATCCACCACCTGGCCACCCACGGTTTCCGCTCGACCAAGCCGGAGCGTGTAGCCTTCGGGTCGCGGATGCTGCCAATCCGAGCGCCAAGTGAAGAAGCGGTTTTCAAAGCCCGGAAAATGCGCGCCCGCATCCAGCCGCATCAGGGCGCCGCGCGGCAGCGCAACCACGCAGAAACCGTCGGCATCGGTTGCGCGGTCGGCGGGCGCAATCCACTCGCCGTTGGCGACGACGTTCAGGAGCACCTTGGCGCCGGGCAGCGGTTGGCCGGTGTCCGCCGCGACGACTTGGAGGCGGAACGTCTCCGGGCCGTTGAGCCGTGGAGAATTCGCCGCACGGTGGGCTGCGGGCGGAGCGACCGGAGCGGTTGCCTCCGTCGTCACGGCTACGGCCGGCTCAGTCGAATCTGGCCGATCAGAACTCGGCGGCAATCCCCAGAGCAACATCCCCACCAACGCCGCCGTGCCCACGCAGGCCGCGGCGAACTTCACCTTGGCCCAGCGCCACGCAGCGACGGTCTGCTGCACCAGTGCCGCCGCCATCCCCGCCGGCGCGATTTCCGTGACCACCCCGTGGGCGATGCTCGCCGCGAGCCCGGCCGGCGGCGCCGCACTGAGGCGATCCGTGAGCAGCCCGGCGAGCAGGGCGACGGTCAGGGTGACGCCCTTACCGGCCAGCGCCCAGCGGAGCTTTTCGAGTGCCCGGTTCACCCGCTTCTTCGCGGCCTCTTCGGTGAGGCCGAGGGCGACGCCGACTTCGCGATGATTACGGCCTTCGGCGAAGCGCAGCAGCAGCGCGTTGCGGTCGGCTTCGGCGAGACCGGCGAGGGCTTCGTCGAGTTCGGGGGCGAGGCGGTTCCAGTGGGGATCGGGCGCGTGGAGTTCTTGCATGGCGACGGCTTCCTGTTCGCGTCGCTGCCGCCGGACCTCGGCCCGCAGGGCGCGGGTCGCGACGAACCGGGTGGTGCGGAAGAGCCAACCGGCCAACACTGACTTCGGTCCAAACGTGCCGGCCTTACGGGCCAAAAGCAGGAACACGGCCTGCACCACGTCGGCGGCTAGGGCGTCGTCTGGCACCTGTCGGCGGGCGGCGGCATGGACGAGCCCGAGGTGACGTTTGACCAGTTGGGCAAACGCGGCCTCCGAGCCGGTGCGGGCGTAGTCGGCGAGCAGTTGATGGTCTTCCATGGCAGCGAGACGGTTTCACTGGGGTATTCCCCGCCCATCCATGGAAACGGGACAACGAACTTGATCAGCCCTCGTCCGCGGCAAAGGCTTTCCCGGGAATTTAGGAGTTTTCGCGACTTTTTGCCGGCCCTAACCGAAGAGCCCGACCCGTTGGCGCCGCATGAGCACCACAACCTGTCGGGGCGGCGATCCGGCTCCAAGTCTGACCTAGGAGGCCATTTTGGCTGCGCCCCTCACCTTGGGCAACCAAGTTGAGGCAGGCGGCCAAAGCGGGGGTGAGGAAAGAGGGGACTAGCGAGCTGCCGGGCCGGCCGTTTCGGCGGCGATGATTCGACCCAGTTCCAGCTTCAACAGACGATTCAGACGCATCCGGGCCATGTAAATCTGGGCCCGGTTGACCCCGAGCAATGAGCAAATACGGTCCGTGGGCCAATCCTGCAAAACCGCGAGGTCGAACATCTGCCATTGGCCAGGCGAGACCTTTTGCTTCACCCGTTCCAAGGCGCATTGGAGTTCATGCTGCCGCCATTCGTCCTCCCAGACCGGGTTCAACGGGTCGCTGGCCGGGTCGGGCAATTGCTCCCACTCGGGAGCGGCCCCAGCCAAATTTCGCTCCTGCCGGGCCCGGCGGCGAAACAGGTCGGCAATTCGGCGGCGGGCCACGCAGAACAGCCATGACTTGAAGGAACCCCGGCTGGGATCGTAGCGGAAGTCTGGCATCTCCCGGGCCACGGAAATCAGGGTTTCTTGAAGCACCTCATCCGCTTCGGTGGCCGAGCAGCCTGCTTTCAGGGCGAGCCCGTGGATCACCCCGCCATACGTGTCGGAGAAACGCTGCCAGCCCTGGTGATCACCCAGATCTTTCAGCCGGGTCAGCAGGCTGTGCCGGGTGGCTTCCCAAGACGGCACCACCGCGCCGCGGTGGCGGCGTAATTCGGTGGTGGAAACATTGCCAGGGTCAGCCATGCGAACTGGGTTCGTTCGTCCAAGGGCCGATCTAACGGACAATTTCCGTTTCGCCGCCAGCCCCCCGCAGCAACCGGAGTTCGCGGCCCGGGGCCACGGCACCGAGCCACCGGCCTTGGGGCGAGAATTGCAGCCAGCCGCCGCCCACCCCGCGCGGCAGGGATTCCATGCCGGCTTCGCGGCCCGACGCCAGACTCCAAAACGTGAGCCGACTGGAGCCTGACAACACGGCCAACGTCCGATCGCCCGGGGCGAAGGCCAGGTCCTGCACACCCTCGGTCAGGCCGGTCAGGGTGTGCCGACACTGCCGGGTGCCCGCGTCCCAAACTCGCACGACGTCATCCCAACCCCCGGTGGCGATCAACCCCTCATCTAGCGAAAACGCGACGCTCCCGACGGCCATCCGGTGGCCGCTGAAGGTATGCACGGTCCGGCGGGTTTCGAGATCCCAGAGTTTCGCCGAACGATCAATGGACCCGGTCACCAAATACCGGCCGGTTGGGGACACCGCGAGCGCCACGATCATTTCCTGGTGCCCGGGCAGGGAAAACGTCTCCCCGCCGCGCCAGAGATCTTGCACTACGACTTCGCCGGATTGGAGGCCCGAGACATACCAGTGGCCGTCGGCGGTCAGTAGGCGTTTGCTCAGGGTGCCGGGCACCGGCGGCAACGGCAGGGCTTCCAACCGCGAACCATCCTCAGTCGAGCGGCGTTCCCACACGGGTCCGACCGCGACCAAATGTAGCGAGCGGCCATTCGGACTAAAGCCGCCCACTTCGAGCACGTCGGTTAGGCGCACCCGTTCCCGGCCGGTCTGGGCCTCGACCACGCGAACCACGTCATCATTCTGGCGCACCGCAAACCACCGTTCATCGGGTGAAAACACCGGCCGCGCATTCACTCCGCTAAGGCTGGGCAGTCGGCGACTCGCCGTGGCATCCCAGACCCGGATCGTGCTGTCTTTGCCCGCCGAAATCAGCCGCTCCCCGTCCGCCGTCCAAACCACAGACCACACCTCACTGCGATGGCCGCGGAAAACTCGCTCTTCCCGCAGGGTTTCAGCCGCGCACACGCGGACGGCCTGATCGTTGCCGCCGGTCGCGAGGCGCCGGCCATCCGGCGAAAACGCCACGCACCAAACGGTCGCGCCATCGTGAAGGGTGGCCCGCGCCAACGGTTGAGCGGCGGCCACATCCCACAATGCGAGCTCGCCGGCGCGCGAAACGGTCGCCAAGCGTCGACTGTCCGGCGAAAACGCCAACGCCATCACGGTGCCCGCGTTGGTCAGCGTTCCCACGGGTTTCAGGCCCGGCCATGCCCAAAGGCGAACCGAAGTGCCCCATGAACCGGTCGCCAACAGTTTGCCATCGGGCGAAAACGCCAAGCGGCCACCGGCTTCCTCCAAGGTCACTTGCGGCTGCAAATTCCGATCCAAGAACTCGACCACGCCATTAGTGCTGAAGATGAGCGCCCGCGCCCCGCGCACCAACTGGCCATCCGGCGCAAAACTGATGGCGGAGGACCACGACAACCGGTTGGTAATCCAGTGGCCGCGGGCGAGGTCAAGCGCCGCCGTGACCGTCCGATTGCCGCCTTCGAAGGCGAGCGTCTGTTCGTCCGGCGACAACGCGCAGGTGGCAAACATCACGCCCGGCAACTCCCATTTCCGAAGCGGCTTCAGGTCCGCTACTGACCACTCGCGGACGGTCGAATCGAAACTCGCGGAGAACAATCGCTGGCCATCCCGCGTCAGACACAGCGAGGAAACCACCTCGGTGTGGTCCCGCAGAACGCCGAGGCTGTCGCCGCGGACGCGATCTATAAAATGAAACCACTCGAAGCCGCGCAGGTCGCGCTGCCCCGCTCGGGGCCGGTAGGAAGCTAGTAATTCTTCGGCCCGGCCG
Organism: uncultured Verrucomicrobiota bacterium; assembly: GCA_903821635.1. Taxonomy (GTDB): domain Bacteria; phylum Verrucomicrobiota; class Verrucomicrobiia; order Limisphaerales; family UBA9464; genus CAIWAH01. The sequence continues at coordinate 6,917 of CAIJLV010000230.1, forward strand.
TAATTGCCCACATCCATCGCCTGCTGGGCGAGGTTCATGTCGGCGGCGTATAGATTTTCCCGGGCGGTGAGCTCCTGATCCTCCACCAACCGACGTTGGGTGGCCTCACCTTCGGCCCGTTGGCGGGCTTGCAGGCTGCGGCCGCGTTCCGCCACCAGCACCGCGCCCCCGATCACGGAGAGGGCGAGCGCCGCCAAGCCGAACCGCCGCCAAGTGACCGCCCGCCGTTCGTTTTGGCGCAGTTTTCGGACGGAACGGCCGGCATCCACCAGCAACAGTTCGCCGCGTAATTCGGTCGCCGTGGCGTGCCGCTCCTGCGGGTCCGGCGCGCAGGCACGCAGGATGATTTCGTTGAGCTCGGCGAATGATTCCAAGTCGGGCGCATCGCGCAGGTCAGCCGGCAGGTCGGGAAATTCGTGCCGGCTTTTGCCCGTGGCCAGTTCGTAAAGCACCCGGCCTAGGCTGAAGAGGTCGGCCCGCGCCGAGCCGGGGCCTTCGGGCGGGATGTAACCGTCGGTGCCAACAAAGGACCGCGCGTCCCCGAAGCCCGCCACCAACCCGATGTCCGCCAGCTTGGGATGGCCGTCCACGAAGATGATGTTCGACGGTTTGATGTCGCGGTGGGCGAGCCCTTCGCCGTGCAGGAAGCCAAGCGCCTCGGCGAGGGCCGCTCCGTGGCGGGCGCATTCGGCCACCGGCAGCCGGCCCCGCTGCCGGAGAAATTCCGCAAGGGTGAGCGGCTGGTAGTTGGCCGCCCCAGGGGCCGCATCCGCCAATTCCATCACGTAGTAGAAGTAGCCCACCTCGTCGTTCCGACCGACGTGCAGGATATCCACAAAGCCGGGATGCCGCCGGGACAGGGGTTCAAACTTTTTCAACCCGGCGAATTCACGTTCGTAGGTGCGGGCGTGGTCGAAGTGGCTGCGCCAGACGATTTTGATCGCCCGGGGGACACCCATGACGCTACGCGCCAACCACACTTCGCCGTAGGCCCCGAGCCCCACGCACCGGAGCAATTCATGGTCGGCGATGGCTGGGGGCGTGGCCGGATGGGGCTGGTCGGGGGACACTTTCATCGGCACGACGGCGACGTTAGTCACCCGCTCCAAGGCCGTGAAGCGCGGAAGCGGCGCGTCAGGGTCTAGGTGGTCCGCTTTGAACTTTGACGTTTCAGCGGCCTGCCGCACCCTCCGCAGCCCTGTGCTCAATCTCGACTCGCTCAATCCGGAGCAACGTCAGGCCGTGGTCACGCATCGCGGCCCGGTGCTGATCCTAGCCGGCGCCGGCACGGGCAAGACCCGCGTCATCACGCACCGGATCGCGCACATGGTCCAACGGGGTGTCGCGCCCGGTCACATTCTCGCGGTCACCTTCACGAACAAGGCCGCGCGCGAAATGTTGGCCCGGGTCAACGAGCTCGTGCCCAAGCAGCCGCGGGGGGAGGACGGCGAAAAGCCGGCCCGACCGACCATCTGCACCTTTCATTCACTCTGCGTCCGCATTCTTCGCGAGCACATCCATCACCTCGGCTACAAGCGTAACTTCGTCATCTACGACGAAGGCGACCAGCTCGCGGCGATGAAAAAGATTCTGTCCGGGATTTCCAACCAGGGCACCAAGAGCGACCCGGGCGCCGTGCTGTCGATGCTCAGCAAGTTCAAGAATGGCGGCGCCCAGTCCAAGGGCTTTGAAGATCCCAATCTCCGGGCGCTCGCCGAACATGTGGCCAAGCGTTACGAGAGCGCCCTGCACGCCTGCAACGCGGTGGATTTCGACGACCTGATTCTGCTCACCCTGCGGTTGTTCCGGGAACACGCCGGGGCCCTGGCCGCCTGCCGCGAACGCTTCCGCTACGTGATGGTGGACGAGTATCAGGACACCAACGCCGCGCAGTTCGAGCTGGTGCATTCCCTCACGGTCGAGTCGCGCAACCTGTGCGTCGTGGGTGACGACGACCAATCCATCTACGGCTGGCGCGGCGCCGAAGTGGCCAACCTGCTGGATCTCGAAAAACACTTCCCCGAGGTGAAGGTCATCAAGCTCGAACAGAACTACCGTTCGACCAACATGATCCTCAACGCCGCCAACGGCGTGATCCGCAACAACACCCAGCGCCGCGGCAAAAAGCTGTGGTCGGCCAAGGGCGAGGGCGACCGGCTCCTGCTCCAGTGCTTTGACACGGATGAAAACGAAGCGCGCACGGTGGCGGAAAATATCACCCAAGCCCAATTGCTCGGCATTCCGTGGGGTCAGCAGGCGATTCTCTACCGAACCAACCTCCAGGCTCGCCCGCTGGAAACCGCCCTGCGCCAAGCCAAAATCCGCTACCATCTCGTCGGCGGCAAAAGCTACTTCGACCGCCGCGAAATCCGCGACTTCCTCGCCTACCTGCGCACGCTCATCAACCCGCACGACGACGTCTCGCTGCTCCGCATCGCCAACACGCCGACCCGCGGTTTGAGCGACGTGACGATGGAACGCCTCCTCACCGCCAGCCAAGAACGCAACGCCAGCGTCTTCACCGTGATGCGTCACTCGGACGTCTTGGGCAGCTTCCAGACGCGCACCGCCCAAGCGGTCACCGACTTTGTGCAATTCCTCGAACGCACCCGCGCGCCGCTGGAATCCGGCCAGTCCTTTTCCCTCGCCCGGTGGGCCGACGAATGGCTCAAGGAAATTGATTTCTACGCCGAGTTGCAGCGGCTGGAGAAGAACCCCGAGATCGCCGAAAACCGCGTCCGCAACGTGCAGGAACTCGTGGACGACCTCGACGAAGTGGAGGGGCCGGTCGCGCTCCACACCGGCCCCATCATCACCGCCGACGCCCCGGGCCTCGACCTCACGGAGCCGGAGGATGAATTTGCCATCAAGTCGCTGAAGACACCCGCGGCCAAGGGCCCGGTCGTGCGCCGGCTTTCACGCCAACCGCAGGACCGGCTCGCCGAATTTCTCGAAGACCTTTCCCTCGATCAGGAACGTGAGGAAGACAAGGAAGCGGGCGACGCCGTGACGCTCATCACCATGCACGCGGCCAAGGGGCTGGAATATCCGCACGTGCAAATCGTGGGCCTCGAAGACGGTCTGTTGCCGCACTCCCGCTCGAAGGTCGAAGGCACGATGGACGAGGAACGCCGCCTCTTCTACGTCGCCATCACCCGGGCGCAACTGACGCTGCGCGTCTCCCACTGCGCCGGCCGGAAAAAATACGGGCAAGTGCTCCCGTGCCACCCCTCGCCCTTCCTGATGGAATTGCCGCCCGAATGCGTCGAGGACGCCGAAGTGGCCGCCACCAAACACGTCGAAAAGGAATCCGGCGGCAACTGGTTCGACGCGATGCGGGCGGCCTTGGACTGACGCCCCGGCGGGACCTTCACTGCGGCCGCGGCCAGTTCAAATGGCGGTGTAGAAACTCGAACGTGCCTTGCCCGTTGATGGTGTGAGGGCCGTTGAAGAATTCGATCTCCGTGCGGTCGCCGAGGCCGAGCTTCACATAGTGCCGGCGGGTGCGGGCGTATTCGTAGGCGACCCATTCATCCGGCGCGACGCCGTCGTCATGACCGCGCTCCACCATGAACGGCCGCGGGCAGATCAACCACGACAGCTCGGCGTAATTGAAGCGGTTGCCCAGATTCCACTCGGGCATGTCGTATTCGCTCGTCCAAAGGTAGCTGTAAGGCGACCGGGCGGAACTGTTCTTCCAAATCCATTCGTTGTAATCCGCCGAGCAAATGCTGAGGCAATAACGGTCCACAAGCAGCGGCACCCGAAGCGCGGATTTGCCGCCATAACTGAGACCGTAGAAAGCGATGCGCTGCGGATCGACCCACGCCAACGAGGCCAACCAGTCGGTGATGACCTCGTGCTGCCGGCCGATGAAGGACCAAAGGGTCAGCCCCAGCGGCTGGGCCTTGCGCAGCACCTGCCGGAATGTCGTGTGGCCGAGGTAGGGATTCTGCGGCGAAAACGTCACGAAACCCCGCTCGGCCAACCGGTAGGCGTAGCGGTGGTAGTGCTGCTCGTCGAGGTGCGGATCCGCGAGCAGCGAAGGCCGTCCCTCCAGTCCGTGCTGACACACCACCACGGGCCGCCGCTCCCCCGGTTGAATGCCAGCGGGCACACACAGGATGCCATACGCAAACACGTCGGGATGGACGTCGAGCACCACCTCGTAACCCCGAACTCCGTTCGTCTCGTAGAGTAGGCGGCTGCGGGGATTCGCCGGCTGCGACGCCGGGGGAATCTGCCCCACCACGTCGTTGCGAAAAGTCTGCCGGAACCATTCCGTGCTATTCGTGAATTTGGCCACACTCGAAAAGTCCGCCCGCCGCCACAGGTCACGCCGCGTGTATTCGCTCTCGCGCATGAGGTGCTGCGTGTCTTCCAAGATCTGGCGGTATTGGCGCAACGTGCGAGCGGCGGCGTCCGGCAGCGGACCCGTCGGTGCGGGGACCGGTCCCAACTCCGCCGCGAGTTCCACGCCGGGGGCCAGTTGACCAAACACCCCGCCCGCCCATTCACGGCCGCAGACAGTCTCGGCCCCGGCGGCGATAAACTGGGCGAAGCGCGGTGACTGCCCTTTTTCAAAGCGCGCTTGTTCGGTGGCAAAAGCAGCGGCGGTCGGCCGCCACAGCCGGCCAGGCGCGCCTCCGTGCTGGTCCGTGTGGGTTATTTCCGGATACTTCCCGTGCTCCACCACTAGGGCGTGCGGCCTCACGAGCGCCGCAAGTTCGGCGTCGCCCGTGCGTTCGAGCAGTGACCACACGTTTCGGTAGATTGGCAGTTCGGCGTTTTGTTCGCCCAAACCGAAGGCCCCGCCCACTCCGACGGCGACAAAACGCCCGTCCACGGCGCCGGCATAAAGGGCCACCAAGCCGCCCTCGCCATACCCCACCACGCCGAGTGACGCCGACCCGCCGGGCCGCGTCTGGGTGAGCCAATCTGCGCCGGCCAACACCTTCTGGACTTCGTAGCCCAGCGGGTGCCGGCCCAATTCGTAGCTGGCGCGCCACAGGGTTTCACGTTGGCTATGCTTCACTGAACGCACCCCCGGATTGCCGGCGAAGCGGTCGCCGCGATCAATCAAAGCGGGCACCAACACCCGACAGCCCGCTTCGGCGAAACGGCGGGGAAACTGTTGCGCCGCCGGCACTCCAGGGGCCAAACCAATCGCCTGTTCCGGTGTCCAATCGCAGTCCGGCACCGCGATGAGATCGGCCCGTGGGTCGCCCTCCGGCACGAGCAGCAAACCTTCGCCCCGCACGCCGCGAAAGACGGTCCACTCGACGGCGAAGACGCGGTAGCCCGGCCCCCGCGCCACTTCCCCAGGATGGCTCAACAGGTTGGTCCCCACTGGGGCGACGAAGCTCATTTCCACCGGTTCACGCCGGTCAACTAGGCCAAGCAATTCCCGCAGTCGGACCCGATTCGGCTCGGCCGCCGTCGCCAAGTCCGGCGACCACCAACGCGGGCGGTCGGCGCGCAGGGCAAGGGCGTGCCGGTCTAGGTAACGATCCAAGCCAGCCACCATCTGCACCGCAAGATCACCCGACGGCGTGAGCGGGGCCGTGCCCGGCAGGGGCTCGGGTGCCGCCCTCGCCAAACCAAGCCACGCCAGGGTGCAGGCCAACCGAACACAGCGGGGGAACGTCATCCGCGAAGCATGGGCAGACGGGCGAAGCTTTCCAAGTCGGACCCACCCGCCAACAGCTCACGCCGGTCGCCGCCGATCAGATCGCTTCGAAGCGGTGTTCCGCCCGGTTTTTGCGCGCCCAATGCGGATCAAAGACCCGACCGTTCATCGCCACATAAACGCCCGCGGGCAGCAGTTGGGCGGCGGTGATCGCGGTGGCGATGTTGAACCCAGCGTCGGTATTTCGCATCCGGGCCGGCTGCATGGAACCGGTAAGGACGATGGTTTTGCCGGCGATTTCGCCCAGCGCACAGGCCGTCTGAATCAGCGTATCCGTGCCGTGCGTGATCACGAGGCACCGGTGGGGGCAAGCCTCGACGCGCTGCCGGATCAGGGCGCGATCCGCGTCGGTCAGGTCCAAGCTATCTTTGGCCAAGACCGGCTCGATCGTGAAGGGAAACCCCACGTTGCCCTCGCGCAGCACGTCGGCGACTTGGGGCGGGCCGACTTCGTATTCGCTCGTCGCGTCGAAGTAGACCTTGTCGATGGTGCCGCCTGTCGTGAGGAAGTGAAGGTGTTCAACCACGGGCGGGGAAGTAGCCCGCCGGGAAGTCCGGCGCAATCCCGCCTACTTCTTCGGGGCGGCGTTCAACTCCGGCAGCGGCACCGGCGCGGGCCGCTCCATGAGGGAACGCAATTCCCGCGATTGGCTGATTGCGCCGCCCGTGGCGAGGTAGAACCAGCCGTCGTTTAACCCGGCATCGATGTTATCCTTGGACTCCCATTCGGCGCCCGACGCGGTGAAGCGAGCCCGGTTCAGCGTCAGCCAGTCGCCCTTGGTCGTCTTGACCCACCCGTTGCCGAACCGCGCCCGACGGGTCTCGTGCACACTTTTTTTGTCGCGGCGAAAATCTTCGACGAAGGAGTAGTAACCGGCGAGGGGTCGGCCGCCGGTGCGCGTGCGAAAAGTGGCGAGCTGCCACCAATCCTGCCGGTCAGGACGCCAGACCCAAGCGGTGTAGGCGGTCTTCTGGCCCTGCACTTCGCCGCGCAGCACAAAGCGGTTCGTCTCGCCGAGCTGCCACGCGAACGGTGCCATACACTGGCCGCCGGTGCCTTCACCGCCGAAGCGTTTGATACGGACACCCTCGCCCTCGTGGAGCAGTTCCACGCGGTCCTCGCCCTTCACCCCGTTGGGATCATCCCCGGTCGTGGGATCCCAGACGGAAAAAATCACCACCTTCTCCTGGGTCGAGTCGAGTTGCTGGAGGCCGAAGTAGCCGGTGTTCCACCCGCAGGCCATGAAGTAGCTGCCGTTCACCGATTGTTCGACGACCATATCGGTGCAGAACAGTTCGCCTTCCGGCGCGGGGTAACCGAGGTGCACTGATCGGGCCGCGCGGAACTCAACCGGGTCGGCCGCCCGGAGGGTGGGCGTCAGTAAACACGCCAGCCCGAGCAAGCCGAGGAACGCGCCACGATATTTCATACGCGCCGGATCGTGGGCGGTTTTGGAAAGTCGGTCCAGTCCGCTCCACCCAGCCCTCAGCGTTTCAAAGCCAAGAGGAGCTTGAGAAAACCAGCGGCCCGAGGCGTGAGCCGCGTTTTGTTGAACTGGTCGCCGAGTTTGCGGATCGCTTCCGCCCGCGTGGGATAGGGGTGAATGACCGAGGCCAACCGGCCCAAGCCCACCTTGCCGGCCAGCGCCACGGAGACTTCGCTGATGAGGTCGCCCGCGCCGCGGCCCACAATGGTGGCACCCACAATTTCGCCCGTGCCGCGCCGGGTATGCAGCCGCACAAAGCCTTCGGGGTCGGACTCGGTGAGCGCCCGATCGACCCGGTCGAAGGGCTGGGTGTAGGTGTCCAAGGCGATTCCTGCCTGGGCCGCCTCGACCGCAGTCAACCCCGTGTGCGCCAGTTCCGGATCGGTGTAGGTGCACCACGCCATGTGGAGCGAACTCACGCGGCGGCGGCCGAGCGGGCCGAGCGCGAACAACGCGTTCTGGATCACGAGACGCGCGGTGAAGTCCGCCGCGTGCGTGAATTTCCAGCGGGAACACACGTCGCCGCACGCGTAGACGTGGGGGTGGGTGGTGCGGAGAAAATCGTCCACCTGCACGCCCGACCGGAGATCGTAGGCCACGCCGACGGCTTCCAAGTTTAAGCCGGTCACATTAGGGGCGCGCCCGGTGGCGACCAGAATGGCGTCGGCCGCGTGGACCGTGGGCGCATCGCCCGTGCGGACGTGCAGCTGTTTCGGGCCACCCACGACTTCCACGCGCTCCACGGTCGCACCAAGGACGAGCCGGATGCCGGCGCGCTCGAAGGCCCGCTGCACGACGGCTGCGGCCTCGGGATCTTCGCGGTCGAGCAGGTGGGGTTTGTTATGGATCAGCGTGACCTCCGCGCCGAGCCGGCAGAACGCTTGGGCAAGTTCACACCCAATCGGACCACCGCCCAACACGACGAGGCGGCGCGGCAGTTCCGTGAGGTTGAACACGGTTTCGTTCGTCAGCGGTTGCGCCGCCGCCAAGCCGGGAATAGCGGGCACAAACGCCCGGGCGCCAGTGGCGATCACCGCCCGCCGGTAGGGCAATTTTACGCCTGCGACTTCGACGTATGAATCACCAGCAAAACGGGCGTCACCGAGGAAGACATCCACCCCGAGGTCCGTGAAACGCTTTGCGCCGTCATGCGGCGCAATGCCCGCGCGGAGTTGGCGCAGGCGGGCCATTACGGCCGGGAAGTCCACGGTCAGGGGGCCGGCTAGAGTCACGCCGAATTCCGCCGCCCGCCGCACTTCCGCCGCGGCGTGGGCGCTGCGGAGGAGGGCCTTGGACGGCACGCAGCCGACGTTGAGACAGTCGCCACCCATCAGGTGGCGCTCGACCAGGGCCACTTTGGCGCCCAGTCCGGCAGCCCCGGCGGCGGTGACCAGACCCGCCGTGCCGGCGCCGATGACGACGAGGTCGTAACGCTCCGCCGGAGTGGGATTGCGCCAGTCGGGCGGATGCACATGGCCGAGCAAGGCGCGGTTATGGACATCGAGCGGCGTAACGGGTGGAGGGGTAAATTCACTCATGACATGGGGCGGGAACGGGGGGCGCGATTTTGGCGGACAACGCCCGTTTCGCGAGGCTGGTAATGACGACGGTGACGACGACCGTGGCCAGCAGGCCAAGCCCGTAGAACACCCATTCGCCGGTCGTGCGGGTGCGCTCACCGGCGGCGGCTTGGGCCAACGATCCGACATACACGTAGAGCAGGGTGCCGGGCATCATGCCGAGCCAAGAGGCGAGCACGTAGTGGCCGAACTTCACGCGGGTCAGGCCGAAAGCGTAGTTCAGCAGGGAGAACGGAAAGACGGGTGAGAGCCGGGCCAAGCCGACGATCTTCCACCCTTCGCTCGCCACCGCCCGGTCGATTGCCGCAAAGCGTTCATTGCCCACCAACTTGCGCAGGAGGGCGTCCCGGACCCAGTGCCGGCCCACGAGAAAGGCGCACGTGGCGCTGAGCGTGGAGGCGAGGGACACATAGACCGAGCCCCACCCCACGCCGAACACTGCCCCTGCCCCCAACGTCAGCACCGAGCCGGGGAAAAACAGCACGGTCGCCACGACATACAGGCCGACGAAGAGGACCGGTCCCCAAGGACCCAGTTGCCCAACCTCAGCGAGCGCCTGCCGGAGCAGGTCTTGGACGTGGAAATAATTCCCCGCCGCAAGGAGCACTAGGGCGAGGAGGGGAAACAGGAGCCGCTGCCAGAGCGAATCCCTTGGGGGAGGGGCGGCGGCGGGTGACGTCATAATGGTCAAGTGACTATGGCGCTTCCGCGGAAATAATCGACTGGCGACCGGCAGTGTTTGGCTCCGGCAACCCGGAATTGCGCGGCCTAGAGCGCCCTCGGCGCTTGCGCCCCGCCTTCAGGCTTTTGCGGGCAACCGAACCGTTTCCCCAGCCGCTCAAAAACGCCAAGCCAAGGAGACCGCGTGCGAATTGAGTCCAGGATTGTCGTCCCCCAGACCGGCATTGGAAATGTGTTGGAGCCGGTATCCGAGCTCAACCCGGCGGGCCAATTGCAACGCGACCCCGACATGGCTGGTGAACTGGAACGCACACCCAAGGTTGCGCTCCCCCAGGTGATTCCGGCCCAAAAAGGTGGGCGCCGACCCACCGACCAAGGCCAGTGGCAGGCCCTGATAGGTGAACCGAAAGGCCGGCCCGAGGGAACCAATCACGGTGTCATCGTAGTCATCACCCATCCAGCCGAGCGCACCTGAAACATACGAGTGGAAGTTGAAACCGCGACCCAAAGAAAAAGACCACGGCAACTGCCAGTCGGCGAACGCTTCGGAGTGGCGCACATGGCGGGTTTCCGAAATGCCGACGCGAAGTCCGGACTGTGCCCAGCCTCCCGCGGGCGAAGGTTCAGGTTCAGTCGCCGCTAATAGTGAAGTGACGGCCCACGTCAGCCCCAGCGTGGCCGAGGTGAACGGGCGAACCCATGGGGAATTTGAAGTCATGCAAAAGCGCGGTTGATTAGGCAGCCCAAAACAATTTGTCAAAGGGACGTCACGCGCCGAACGGCACCGGCATTTGCCGGTTGGCGCGCCCCGGGATCTTGGCGCTTAATGATCGCCACCACCACTTGGAACCATGAATCCGACCGTCCTCTCTCTGTCCCGTCGTGACTTCACGAAGACCGCGCTGCTGGCCGGCGCCGCCGTGGCGACGGTTCCCTTCGTCGCTCCAGCCGCCGCTAACCCCCGGCGCATCCGCACCGGCGTGATCGGCTGCGGCAGCGTGTCGAATTCCTACCTGCCGGTGCTCACCCGCTCGCCCTTCGTCGAGGTCGTCAGCCTGTGTGATCTCAAACCCGAACGCGCCCGGCAGCAGGCGGACCGATTTAAGGTCGGCGCCGTCTACCCACACGTCGAAGCCCTGCTCGCGGGCGTGCCGTTCGATTTGCTCGTGGACCTCACAGACATGCAGGCGCACGAGCAGATCAACCGCCGCGCTTTGGAGGCGGGCAAACACGTCTGGAGCGAAAAGCCCATCGCGAACACGCTGGCCGCTGGTCAAGAACTGCTCCGCTTGGCCCAGTCCAAGGGCACGCGCCTCTGGGGCGCACCCATCACGGTGCAAAGTCCGCAATTCGCCTTCATGGCGCGCCAGCTTCGGGCCGGAGCGCTCGGCCGGGTTGCCGCCGCCCACGCCTTTTACGGGCACGAAGGCCCAAGTTGGTCCGCGTTCTTCTACGAAAAACTCGGCGGCTCCATGCCGGACTTGGCGGTTTATAACCTGACCAGCCTCACCGGACTGCTCGGCCCCGTGCAACGCCTCACGGCCCTGCTCAGCATCGTCACGCCCGAGCGCACGGTGGATGACAAGGGCAAGATCCAAGTCGCCGAGGAGGACAACGCCATGCTGCTCATGGACCACGGTCAGGGCGTCCTCTCGCACGTGCAGTCGGGCTTCAACTACTTCAACCCGCACGGGCACGACGGCAAGAACGAGCACCGGCACACAATCCAAATCACCGGTTCGCACGGCTACTTGGGGTTGGTCGGCTACGATTGGGAACCGCAGGGCGTCGAGCTGGCGACGCACGACCAACCGAAGTTGGTGCGGCACGCCACCGACGCCCAAGGTTACATCTGGCAACAAGGCGCGGCGCTGGCCGCCGAATGCCTTGCCACCGGCAAGGAACTGTTGGTGACGCCCGAACAGGCGCTGCATGTGCTGGAGATCATCACCGCCGCCCGGGAGTCGGCAGCCACCGGCCGGCGCGTCGAACTGAAGTCCACCTTCAAGTGGCCGCTGGTGGCTTGAGTTCGCGGCCAGCGTTTACCTCATACGCACCCACACCGTGCGGCCGGGCACGCAGAGCGGGCGGCTCCGCCCGCGTTGATTTTAGAATTCCGTTTCCACCTCACGGCGCTTCCACGCGGGGGGCGAGGGGATCGGCCAACTTTCGTTGCTGCGTCCGCAGGAGCGCGGTCAGGCGCTGGCGTTGGGTTTGGTAGCGGGCTTGGGCCGAGACGTCGCGGACTTCTGCGGGATCGTTGCGCAGATCGAACAGTTGGGTCCGGCCAGCTTGGGGATACTCGATCAACTTCCAGCGGGCGTCACGAACGGCGCGCTGCGCGGCGCGGTAGGCGGTAAAGAGGACGTCACGGCCCTTCGGGTTCCGTTCCCCGCGAAGCAGCGGCGCCAAGTCCTGGCCCTCACTTCCAAACGGGGCGGCGACACCCGCCAGCGTGGTCAGCGTCGGCGCCAAGTCGGTCAGGTAACAAAGCGCGTCGGTCCGTCGATTCCGCGCCACTTGGGGCCCAGTCACGACGAGCGGCACGCGCGTGGAATGCTCGTAAAGGTTTTGTTTGCCGAGCAGCCCGTGCGAGCCCAACGCGAGCCCGTTGTCACCGGCGAAGAGGATGACTGTGTTGGTCGTCAACCCGCGGCGGTCGAGTTCATCAAGGAGGCGGCCGATCTGGGCGTCGGTCGCGGTGATGCTGGCGTAGTAATCGGCGAGTTCCCGGCGGACGGCTTCCGCGTTCCGGGGCCAGGGCAGCAATTTTTCGTCGCGCACTTCCAGCTCACCATTGTCGAAGGGATGCCGGGGCCGGAAATTGACCGGGAGGGGTAGCTTGGCCGGGTCGTAGCGACGCCTGAATTCCTCCGGCGCACTCCGCGGATCATGCGGCGTGGTGAAGGCAACATAGAGGCAGAACGGTTCATCCCGGGTCTGCTGGCGGAGGAAACCCAGCGCCGCGTCGGCGAAGACTTGGGCGGCGAAGTTGGTTTCCGTGCGGCGGTGAATGACGTTGCCCGCCCGGAGATCGGCGACCGGCACTGCGAAGGGGTCCGACATGCCGCCGAAGAAGACTGCGGCCGCCTCCGGAAACACCCGCCGCGCCGAGGCGACCCCGTTGTGCCACTTGCCGGTCATGAAGGTGCGGTAGCCACCGCGCCGGAGTTGTTCGGGCCAGGTGTCGGTATCGCGCAGATCTTCGCGCACCCGAAAGAGCGTGCGTCCGCTCAGGAGCATCGCCCGCGAGGGCATGCACACGGCGCCATGCTGCGGACTGCCCATGAGGTGCGCCTGCGTGAAGGTGGTGCCCGACCGCACGAGCCGGTCGAGGTTGGGCGTCTGGATGGAGCGCTTCCCAAGGGCGTGCAGCGTGTCGGCACGCTGATCGTCGGTGAGGAGAAAGAGGAAGTTGGGCCGCGTCGCAGGCGCCGCGAGGGGTGATCCGAGGGCCAACCCCAGGCTGAGCAGGGCAAAGAATAGCTTCATGGAACCGCCGCATGAAAGCGCGTGGCGGAAGCCAAGGCCAGCGTTTCACCCGGCAACAAAACGCCGGGCAAGGCTGGGTCCGAAGCCAGAAAGATGGCCCCCCGCTCGGGAATCCGCTTGCCCACCCGGAATAACCCAAGATTGTCATCGGGTCGGTCGGAAACCCCAAACTTCCTCCCCCAAACAACTCCATGCTACCCTCATCTCTTCCACTTATCCTCTGGGCGACGCTCGCCGGAACTGCGCTGCACGCCCAAATCTTTCATGATCTCAGTTCCGGCGCCCTGACTGAGGATTGGTCCAATACCTCAGCAATCGCGACGACCGACGATTGGAGCGGGGTGGCGAGCATTCGCGGCTATCGCGGCGACGCGCTCACCGGGAGCGTCGGCACCGACCCGCAACTGATCGTGGGCGTCGGCACCGAACTCCTCGACGTAAACGCAAACGGGACCAATCCCAGCGGCTCCAGCACGGGCGGCGTCACCGAATTTGCCGCCCTCGCCGACCCGGTTGTGGCGTTTCAGGGATCAGCCACTGCCGATGCCCCCAACCTCGTGTTTTTCCTCAACACCCTCGGCGTTTCCAACATCTCGGTGAGCTACGATTTGCGGGACCTCGACGGCTCGGTGGATAACTCCATCCAGCCGGTCGCTTTGCAGTATCGGGTCGGCGCGGAGGGCAGTTTCATCAATGTGCCCGCTGGCTTCGTGGCCGACGCTTCCGCCGGGCCCGACTTAGCCGTCTTGGTCACCCCGGTCAGCGTGATGTTGCCGGCGGCGGTCAACAATCAAGCGCAAGTGTATGTCCGGGTCATCACCGCCAACGCGCTCGGCAACGACGAATGGATCGGCGTGGACAATCTCAAGATTGAAACCCTAGCCGTCGTCCCTGAACCGCATGAATGGGCGGCAGTTGCCGGGGCTGGCCTCATGGTTTTCGCCGTATGGCGGCGGCGCTAGGCGGGTTCCCGCCCAAGCGGTTGGTGAAACTAAAAGGCCCGCCGCTGGCGGGCCTTTTCTTTGCGCGCAACCACCGCCGGCGGCTCAGTGATATTCCTGCACGGTTCGCACGGCATAACCGCTCTTTTTGAGCGCCGCGATGGCCATGGCCGCGGCCTTGGCGCCGCTGAGGGTCGTAATGATCGGCGTGCCGGTGATCACGGCCGTGGTGCGGATGCGCACTTCATCTTCGCGCGGGGCCGCGCCGCTCGGGGTGTTGATGACCAGTTGGAGTTCCTTGTTCTTGAGCAAGTCCACCACGTTGGGCCGGCCTTCGAGCACCTTCAATGTGCGCTGCACCTTGAGTCCGGCCTGTTGGAGCACCGTCGCAGTGCCGCCGGTGGCGACTAGGTCAAAGCCCAGATCAGCGAAGGAGCGCGCAATCTCCGCGACGTTCGGTTTGTGCGCGTCGGACACGCTGATGAACACTTTGCCCTTGAGCGGCAGCGGCGAGTTGGCAGCCATTTGCGCCTTGGCATAGGCCACGCCCAGATCGGTATCGAGACCCATGACTTCGCCGGTCGAACGCATCTCGGGCGAGAGTAGGATGTCTTGGCCTTGGAATTTGTTAAACGGGAAGACCGCCTCCTTGACCGCCCAATACTTCGTCCAGATTTCCTCCGTGAAGCCGAGTTCCCGGAGCGTCTTTCCAGCCATGACTTGGGCGGCCAGTTTTGCCAGCGGCCGGCCAATGGCCTTGCTGACAAACGGCACGGTGCGCGACGCGCGCGGATTTACTTCCAGCACGTAAACCACGTCTCCCTTGACGGCGTATTGCACGTTCATCAACCCGACGACCTTCAGTTCGGCCGCCATCGCGTGGGTGTATTCGCGGATGGTTTGGATGGTTTTCGCGTCCAGCGTATGGGGCGGCAACACCATCGCGGCGTCGCCAGAATGCACGCCGGCAAACTCAATGTGTTCCAGCATGCCGCCCATCACGATCGTGCCTTGGGACGGATCCTCAAACTGGCCCACGTCGGCGATGCAATCCACGTCTACCTCGGTCGCGTCTTCGAGGAATTTGTCCACCAGCACCGGGCGGCCAGCGGAAATTTCCAGCGCGGCGTTGCGGTGGAAGTAGTCTCGCAGATCAGCCTCGGAAAAGACGATCTGCATCGCGCGGCCACCCAAGACGAACGACGGCCGGAGCAACACCGGGTAAGTGAGCCGGCTGGCCACCACGACGGCTTCCTCAACCGTGGTCGCCGTGCCGTTGGGCGGTTGGGGAATCTTCAGCTTATCCAACATCGCGGCGAACAGCTTCCGATCCTCGGCCACCTCGATGCTCTCGGGCGAGGTGCCGATGATGTTCACGCCGTTCTTCTTCAAGCCGAGGGCGAGGTTCAGGGGGGTTTGCCCGCCAAATTGCGCGATCGCGCCCCAGCAGCCTTCGCGTTCGTAGATGTGCAACACGTCCTCCAGCGTGAGCGGCTCGAAGAAGAGCTTGTCCGACGTGTCGTAGTCGGTGGAGACCGTCTCCGGGTTCGAGTTCACCATGAGGGTCTCGAAGCCATCTTCCTTGAGTGCAAACGCCGCGTGAACGCAGCAGTAGTCGAATTCGATGCCCTGGCCGATGCGGTTCGGGCCACCGCCGAGGATCATGACCTTTTTCTTCGTCGTCTTGGTCACCTCGTCATCCCCGCGGTCGTAGGTCGAGTAGTAGTAAGGCGTGTAGGCCTCGAACTCAGCGGCGCAGGTATCCACGAGACGATAACTCGGCACGAGTCCGATCGCCTTGCGTTCGGCGCGGACGGCGTCTTCGGTGGTCCCGGTCAAATGGGCGATCTGGCGGTCGGAGAAACCGAGCGACTTGGCCTTGGTGAGCAATTCAACGTTCATGCGGCGCGAAAAAACCGCCGCTAGCAAACCGGAGGGGGCGCCGGGTGTCGAGGGGGGAGTCGGCCCGGTTATTCCGGGAACTACCGGAGCGAGCGAGCCCGACTTAGAATTCGCTCCCGATGGACGGTAAACTCCGCCAGCTTCCGGGCGGCCGTGAACGACTTAGCCACCCACACAGCAAAGCCCGCTTCCGGCTGGAGCGAACGCTTGCTCCGACTGTGCGCCCGGGAAACCACCTCCGGTAGCTTCATTCCTCAGGTTGATGGGCTGCGGTCGCTGGCGGTGTTGGCCGTGGTCCTTTTTCATTTGGACGATCAATTGGGCAATCCAGCGGTCACCGGCACCGTTGACCAAGCCCTAACCTCGGCGGTGCGCCGCGGGTTCTTGGGCGTGCCAATCTTCTTTGCAATTAGCGCGTTCATCGTCGGCCTGCCGTTCGCCCGCCACTGGATCAACCGCACTCCTGCGGTTGAAACGCGCGGCTTTTACCTGCGCCGGCTAACCCGGTTGGAGCCCCCATACATCGTCAACATGTTGGTCCTGTGGGGGGTTGGGGCCGCTCTCGGTCACTGGGCCTTGGCGGATACCGGGCCAGGGCTGCTGGCTAGCATGGGGTATCAGCACAACCAGTTCTTCGGTTACTTCAGCACCATCAACTCGGTCGCTTGGTCGCTGGAGGTTGAATTCCAGTTTTACCTCTTGGCTCCCCTCCTGACACTCGGGTTCGCAGTTTCCCGCCGTTGGGGACGTTGGTTGCTGCTGACCCTGCTCTGCGGCCTCATCATCGGGCTGCGGGACCCGGAGCACCGGCGCAGCCAGCTATCGCTGCTGGGGCAATTCGAGGCGTTTGCCGTCGGCCTGCTGGTCGTCGACATCTACCTGACGGTCTGGCAGGGGCAGTTGCCCCGGAAACTGCGGTGGGACTTGGCAGGGGTCCTAGGGTGGGTGGGGTTTTTCGGATTCAGCAGGCTGGCGGATCCGGAACTACGGGCGGCCGTTCAAACCCCCTGCCTGCTGGTGGCGATGCTGGGCTCGCTCGGGGGGTGTGGCTGGGCCGGCTGTTTGGCAACCGCTGGGTTTTCACGTTCGGTGGCATGTGCTACAGCTTTTACTTGTGGCACCAGTTCCTACTCATCGAAACGGTGCCCCGCCTTCAAGCGTGGCTGGGACCGCAGTCCGGTTACGCCAGCCGATTTTTGTTGGTTGCAGTGCTCCTGTTGCCCGTGGTTTTCGCGCTGTGCACGGCTCTGTTTGTCCTGCTGGAAAAACCATTTATGCGGCGCGACTGGCCAAACCGGTTCGCCACTTGGTTTCAAAAGTTCCGCGCCTAAAGCACTTCCGCCGCTGCCGCCACGGACCGGCCCCGCCCCAGCAGCGTGAGGATCGCGGGCAATACCGTCAGCCCCGCCACCAAACACGCGCTGGTGCCGGCCCCAAGGACCCAACCCAAGCTGCTGATCCCTTCATGGTCTGCGATCACCAGGCTGCCGAATCCCGCGATTGTCGTCAGGCCTGACACGAGCACGGCCTTGCCCGTGCTTTTGGCCAAGATCCCCGGGTTCTTCTCTTCGGCGAACCGGTTCAGGATGTGGATGCCATTCGTCACGCCGATGCCAATCACCAAGGGCAGCATCATGATGTTCGCCGGGTTGAACGGCCGATCAAGCCAACCCATGAGGCCAACCACCCAAACTGCCCCCAAGAACACCGGCAACAAGGAGAGGAACACGGCGCTGACGCGGCGGAAATGGATGAAAACCAGCAGCACAATCGCGCCCAACGCCCAGCCCGCCGATTCCACGTAGGAGCTGCGCAGCAACTCCGTGTAGTAGTAGAGTTGCACCGGTTCGCCGGTCGCCTTGGGAACCGCCGCTTGCAGCTCCTTCACAAAGGCTTCCTGGGGGGCGCGGTCCCAGACATTGGTCCGGGGATAGACTTGGATCAGAAAACTGCCGTCGAGGCCGATGAAGCGGTGCCGCAACGCCGCGGGCAAATCCGGCACCAAGAGTCCGGCCGCTGCATCCTGGTTCGCCAGTGCGGCAAAGGTTTCGCGAATGTCATCGAAGAGGGCCTGCTGGTAGGCGCCCAGTTTTTGGGCGGCCCGGGCTTTCGCGGCGGCGTCGCCTCGAAACATCGCCTGCCGCAGTCGGGCGAGCGAGTCGCGCAGGGAATTAAGTTGGTTGAACAGTTCCTCGCGCTCGATTTTGGCTACTTCATCGGCCGCCAGCCCCAGATAACCCTGCAATCCAAACAGGGTCTGGCTCAGATCCGTGAGGTCAACCGGGCGACGGTCGGGCTCGGGAAAGCGGATCGGCGCGACGGCGTTGGTGATTTGCCGGATCAAACCGAGTTTGGCGCCCGAATCTTCGACCACAAACCGGGCCATTGTCTCCGTGGAACCCACGGAGGGGAGTTCGCGCAGGCGGACCGCTAGGGCCATGGCTTCCTGGGCGTTGGTTGCCAGGACTGCGCCGTAGAGCGCCGATTTGTCCGAGGTCGCCAGCAGTTTTTTCTCAAAGACCACCGCGGGTAGACTCGCGCTTTGCAGGTTCAGCAGGTTGTAATCAAATCGCATCCGCAGCACTCCCGGCACGCACAACAGCGTCAGCACACTGGCCAAGCCGATGACGGTCCAAGGGCGATCCAACCAGAACCGTTCTAAGCGGGCGCGGACTGCCAACGCCTCGCCGCCGGTCTCAAAGGATTCCAATGCTTCTTCCCGGAGCGTTTGCGCCCCGAGCGCCTCGTCGATCAGGTTTTGCCGCCGCCCGCGCAACAGGAGCACCGGCAACAGTGTCATCATGGGCACCAGACAGATAATGAGCCCGCCGCCCGCGATCAGCCCCATCTCGACGATGCCGCGAAAGCTGGTCAGCGACATGGCGAGGAAGGCTCCCGCAGTGGTGAAACAGCCCGTAAAGATGCCTTGGCCGGTGTTCACCATCGCTCGGTCCATGGCCGCGGCTTCGCTCCGGCCGTGCCGGATTTCCTCTTCGTAGCGCGTGATCAGATGCACGCCGAAGTCGATCGCCAGCCCGATGAGCATCGGCACAAACGTGATCGTCAAAATGTTAAGGTGGCCGATCACCAACGTCGTGTAAGCCATCGTGTAGCCGAGGCCGACGATGAGGCAGAGGGTGGCTTTGAGCGGGCGGCCCGTGGCGCGGTAACCGAAGATGAAGATCAGCGCGCAGAGCACGAGCGACAAGACAGTGGCCTTGGTCGTGTCGCGTTGGCTTTGCTGCATCTCGTCGTATTCCAGCACGGTGCCGCCGGTGACCCCGAGGTTCACCCCACCGACTTCGGCCCGGGTGGCCTGCACCAATTCACGGAAGCGGCGGACGGATTCCGAATTTAGCCGGGCTTGCAGGGCGTCACGCGCCGGCTTGGAGGTGCGGAGTTCGGGTGGCAGTTCCTCCGGCAGCACGAGCCGGGGCCGGGCGGTGACGAGGTAGATGCGACCCTCGGCAAAGGTCACATACTTCGCCCGTTCCGCTTCCGCCCCCGCCCCGAACAACGCGTCCACCCCGGGCGAAGGCGGCGTGCCCGATCGTTCGAGACTTTGTTCAGCGCGCCGCACGATCCGTTCCAGCGCCGGCAGTGCCTTGAGCAGGGATTCGGTCTGGGCGCTCTCCTGCCGGCCGCTGGTGCGGATGGCGGTGTTCACCCGTTGGAAGAGGGTGACCAGATTCGAGGCGGACGAAAACTGGTTCAGGAATGGCCGGTAATCGATCAGCGCTTGATGCAGGTCGTGGAGGTTGGTTTCCGACAGGAAGAGCAGCGCCTTCGGACCCATCAGCTTCAAGTCGCCCTTGTAGAAGACGTCGGTGAAGACATTCGTGGCGTTGCGGTCCGTTGAATTGGCCTCCAGTCGGGCGGCCAAGCGTTCGACGAACTGGCGATTTTTCTCCAGATCCTCGGATTCGACCACCGCCACGAGATCGTCCTCCCCGGGGAACTGCTTTTTCAGCGCCAGGAAGTTGCGGTGATATTCGAGGTTGGCGTCGACGAGGCTGTTTCGGTCCATGTCGAACTCCAAGTGAGTCCACGTGAACCAAAGCGACACGGCGAACAGCAGCACCTGAGGGCCAACGACCCAGGCCGGCCGCGTCATGACCAGTGCCGCCAGCCGGCGAAGCAGGCGGACGGACAGCGAAGGATTTTCGGCACCCATGCGGTGACGGGGACCGTAGCCCGCCCGGACGGACAGACCCACAAAAAAGCCACCTCTGAACTGGCGCCGCCGAGGCCTTTACTTGGCGAGGTAACCCTTGGGCCGGACCGCGTTCGGCGCGGCGAAGGGCAGGGTGTCCGGCGTGACCCGGACGTTGGTCGTCAGCTTGAGCGCCGTCGCCGCCCCCACGTCGTAGGTGAGTTCGAGGAAGTAGGCGGTCCAGCCGCGGGCCGCCGCGGGGACTTTCACCGCGTAGTTGCCCGCCGCGTCGGGCGCGACCGGGGTCGAGTGGTAGATGGGGCCGGCGACTTCCAACCGGAAGTCACGCACCGCCGCGTTGTGCGCCTGCCAGAGCAGCACCTGCTTCGGTTTGTCCTTGGGACTGACGGTCAGCAGGCCATCCGCACCGTGCTGCCAGGAAAATTGCGGCAGCGGCAATTGATTGGCCGTGACGTGCTGCCACGCGGACAGCGTCTCGTAGGCGTCGCTATTGCGCATGGAATGGTCCGTGTTCGGCACGTAGCGCAGGTATTTCGGCCCGACCAGTTGGTCGAAATAGAACTGCGAGGAATCGGGCAGGAAGAACTGATCGCCGCACGCGTTCATGATGAGCTTGGGTAGCGTGAGCCGGTCCCGGTAGCTGAACGGGTCTTCAATCTCGTAGAGGGCCTTGGACTCGGGCGTCCCGATCCAGTCCATGATCTTGTGGTCCGTGTAGTTGCCCACCGCCGGCGCAAAAAAACCGTAGGCTTGGTAATGATGCTTCATGGATTCCTCCACGTTCAGCACGTCGATGACGATGGGGGCGATGGCGACGACGCGGTCATCCACGGCGGCGGTGGTCCAAGTCGTCCAACCGCGTTTCGAGCCCCCGGACACCACAAATTTGTCCACCTTCACCTTGCCCCCGGCTTCACTGCCAAGAAAGGCGGTGACGGTGTCCATCGCCCGCACGGCGGCCTTGGTCATGGGCAGGCGGGCGGGCCATTTTTCCTCGCCGGTGCGGAGGAATTTATCCCACGTGTAGGCAATCAGATCGTCCTCCGAGCGTTGTTCCCCGTCGTTGCCAAACATCAGGGTTTGGTTGGGCACCATCTTGAGTTCAGCAACCACCGACTTGGTCGCCTTGGCGATGTGGATGAGCTCCGCCGACGGGGTCGGCGGCCGGTCCCCACGATTTGCCCCGCCCGAGATGAACAGGAGGCCGGTGTCGTGGGCCAAGTTGTCGGGCTTCACCACCAGCAACCAATGATCCCAATGGGTGCGGTTGACTTCGTTGGTGGTCAACCAAGTCTGCGAAGTCAGCTTGATCGCGTAACCCGTGGCGCTCTCATCCCGGAGCGAAACCGCCATCTTCCAGGTATAAGCCGGGTCCGGCTGGGCGACGTAACGGTCGAGCGCCGTTGTGGTCGCCCCAGAGCGTGGCTGGGCGAAGCCTAGCCGGGGACTGAGCAACGCTAGGCAGGCGGCGAACGGAAACAGCAACGGACGAATCCAACGGGGGCTCATGCCGGTAAGCCTGCCGGCTACGCACAAATCCGTGCCAGTCAAAAGCGCTTCCAAATGCCGCCCGCCGCCGCCGGATTGGCCAATTATTGAGGCACGAGCCGAAAGAAGAGTGCGTCCGGCGTGGCCGGCGTTTCAAAGGTCGCCGCCGCATTGGCCGGGGTCGCTTGACCGGCGGGGGTCCAACGCGCCGCACTGAGCGAAGTGCTCGCTTCGATGCGATAGGGGCGCCCCGGAATAGCTGTCCAAATCAAGGTTACGGCGGGCCCGTTCAGTCGGGGCGGCTCCAAGGCCAGCGGGCGGATCTCCACCCGCATCGGGCTGCTCGCCGCTGCGGCGCCGGGACTGGATACGGTCACGGTATAGGTGCCCGAATGATCCAAGGTCGCCGGTTCGAACACCAGTTCCGCCCCCGTCGCCGCTGGCATGGGTGTGCTGTTTCGTTGCCATTGATACGTCAAAGGCGGTGGCCCGGCTGCCGTCACGCTTAGCCGCACCGTTTCCCCGGCATGCACGACTAACGGGGCGACGGGGACTTGGGCGACGATTACCGGCGCGACGATCAGCTCGGCCGTCGCCGTCGCTTCACCACCGGCATTGCTGACCCGGACGGTATAAGTGCCGCCGCTATCGACCGCCACGGGCTGGAGCGTGAGGGTGGAGCGGGTCTCAGCGGTCAGGGCCGCACCGCCCTTGGACCACTGGTAACTCAGTGGGCCGGAACCCGTGGCGACGACGGCGAAGGTCGCCTCTCCGCCCAACGCGACGGTGGCGTTGGTCGGCGGGGTGACGATGACCGGAGGGGTCGCGGCCGCGGGGTTGACGGTTAGCGTCACCGAGGAACTCAGCGTGCTGCCGCCGCCGCTGTTCACCCGGACCTGATACTCACCGGTGTCGCTCACGGCGGCGGGGTTAAAGGTAAGGGTGGCGTTGGTGGCGCCCGGCTGGGTGAGGGACACTTCGACTCCGCCTTTGATCCAGCGATACGTCAGGTTGGGGCCGGTGGCGACCACGCTCAGGGAGGCACTTTGGCCGGCTTCCACCGTCACGGGCACCGGTTGGGTGGTGATGACCGGCAGCGGGTCGAGGATCGTAAACGTCACGTCAAACGTGGCGCCATGCTCCGTGGTCGTAGAGTCCTTCCAGCCGCTTATTTTGGCCGCATAGACTCCCGGTTTATTCGGTATCCCGCCGATCGTTCCCTGACTCGTAGAAAGCAGCGTGATCCCTGGGGGAAGGCCCGTGGCCCGGTAAAATGTGGCGGTGCCGCGCTCTGAGCTGTTCACCAGCACCCGGATGCCGAAATTCACCCCGTTGGTGCCTTTCGGGGAGGGAACCTTGGTCGCGCCCTGCGTGATCGTAATGCCCGTCGCGCCGGAGACGGCGTGAAAACTCCCCGCCACTGCGGCCGCCCCCGCCGCCCACCGGAGCAAGGCCACGATCGGGGACAAAACGGCCGCGGTATCCGCAACCGCCACCCGGACGAGGGGCGCTAGTTGCAAAAACACCGACAACAGGAGCGAAGCAATTCGGGCAGGACGCATAAACAAACGGATCAACGGCACCAAGGATCGAACACCTTGGCTACAGCACGCGACATGCCGAGTGACTCAAGCCGAGTTCATTCAGTTACAACCGCAACCGCCGCCCCCCACCCCTCGACCACCCGTGGCGGCTTCGCGGCTGAAGAACATGTGTTCTGTCAGCGCCAACCCGGCGGGATCACGGTCGGGCCGCATGGTCAGGTCGCCAAGGTAACGACCGTATTGGCGTTGGGGCACGGGTGTGCCGCACCCGGTCAGGAGGAGCGCGCCCGCCACCACGGCGGCGGCCAGCAGGGGGAGTGGGCGTTTCATGGGCGCGCAGGCAGGCGTCACTTTTTGAGCAAGGCTTCGATCTTGGCGACGTATTGCTTCTTGGTCTTGTCGCCATCGAAGCCGGTGTGCGCCAGTTGCACCCGGCCTTGGCCGTCGAGGATGAAGCTCGCCGGAATGCCATCAATCTGGAGGGCGCTGGCAAACTTGCCCGTCGAATCGCGCAGCACGGTGAAAGGCACCGGCGTCTTCTTCAGGAAGGCATCCATATCGGCCTTTTCTTCATCCAAGCTGATGGCAACCACGAGAAAGCCGGCCGGACCGTATTTTTCATGCAGTTCTTTCAGGCTGGGGAACGACTTTTTGCAGGGTCCGCACCAGGACGCCCAGAAATCGACCAACACCACTTTGTTGGCCATTTCGGGCACCGCGCCCTCCAAACCGGCCGTCGCTAGGTTGGGAAAGGGATCCCCCACCTTGAGGGCGCCAGCCGCGAGGGTAGCGCTGAGGGAGACGGCGACGGCCGCGCAGGCGGCTAGGACATTACGAAACAACGTATTCATGGAAGCGGTTACTTTGCAGGATCTGAGTTTCCGTGGTGATCGCCCCCGCCGCCCCCGGCGTGGACTCGATTAATTTTAGCCCTTCGGCCGGTCCCAGCACAAAAGCGGCCGTGCTGAGCATGCCGGCCTGCGTGCAACTGGGGGCGATGACACTCACCGCCCGCGCCGCCGTGGCCACGGGCCGGCCGGTCCGCGGATCGACAATGTGACCGAAGCGACGACCGTTGAGTTCAAATTTGCGGAGGTAATCCCCGGAGGTCGCCACCGCACCGTCGCGGACCGCCACGCCAGTCCAGCACGCGCCCGGGTGCGCCGGATTTTCCAGACCGATAAACCACGCCGGGCGCTGGTCCGGGGGCGGACCAGAAACTCGGACGTCAGCTCCGAAATCGACTAGCACACTGGCGAAACCGGACCGCTGGGCCAGCAGCACGATCTGATCGACGGCGTATTCCTTGCCCATGCCGCCCAGATCGAGACACATGCCAGCGCGGGACAGCCGGAGCTTGCCGGGCGCGCGTTGCACCTGCCGCCACCCGACTCGATCACGGGCGGCGGAGACTTCGGCATCGGTCGGCAGCGTGGTGCGTGCTTCCTTCCAGTTCCACAGGGCGATGACTGGTAACGCCGTGGGATCAAAGATGCCCCGGGTGAGGAAGTTCAGTTCGTGGCACAGGGCGAAGATGCGTTCCGCCTCGGGATCCAACGTCACCCATTCGTTCCCCGCCTCCCGGTTGATCTGGCTGACCAACGATTCGGGCAAGAACCGGGAATACTTCGCTTCAAACGCGATGACCCAACGGAGGGCCGCGTCAAAAAACTCGGTCACGGCCGGCACGGCCCCGGCGATGACGATCCGACAGGTGGTGCCGAGGGCACGAAAAACCAATTCGTGGCCGCCGTCGCGAAACCCGGTTTGGGCGGACCCAAAGATCCGTTCCGCCACCCCAAACGCCTTGAAATCGGAGTTCCACCGGGCCGGCCGGTTCAAATCGGCCAGCGCGGCGGCAGTCTTATTTCCTGGGTTGGGGACTAGAACCATACGGTGGCGCCCACAGTGAAAACATGGGCCGAGGGGTAGGCACTTTCCAAGGTTCCACCGCCCACACCTTCCATGACGTAGCGTTTGTAGCCGGCGGTCAGGGACAAGTGGTCATGCACCCGGATATCCGCGGTGAGCCCGTAGGTAAAGGTGTTGAGCCGCGAAAGGCGGTAGTCGGACGAATAGTGCTGCGGGTGCGCCGGCACGGTGAAGGTGCCCGTCGCGTCGCCAGGAAACGCCGGATCGTCCGCAAACAGAATAGTAAACCCGTCGCTCTGGGCCGCCCCCACCCCGCCGTTGGCCAAGGCCGGATCACCGGCAAACTGGGTGCCGTAGAAATCAGCGGCCGACTGGTGGTGGAAACGGAAGAAGGGCGACAACGTCACCCACGGCTCTAGCTCGCCTCCGCGGCGACCGAGCTTCTGGTGCCACGCTAATTCTACGGTGTGGGCGACCACGCCCCAGTCGTCATGGTGGAACCGGTAACTGCTCTCCACCGCGCCCCGCACCGCGTCCACGTAGTGCAGCAGGCTCAGGTAGGCGACTTGGCGGAACCGCGAATCCGGGCGCAATTCGGGCGAATTCGTGTCCACCGACACCGGATCATAAAAGGAGATCGGGTAACTGTAGCCGAAGTTCACCCCTTTGTAGGGATCGGTGAGGTAGCCGCGGGCATAGCCGAACGTCAGGTTCAGGGTCACCACCGTGCGCGGTGTGAGAATTTGCCGCAGGCCAACCAGGAGGTCGGTCGTATCCTTCCGTTCCCAGTTGCCGGCGCCCAGATAACTGCCGGTCAAGCGGTCCCAATTCTCCGCCAAACCCACGGTCAGCGCCGTATTGCGTTGGTTAAAATTGATCGTCTGGTTGAGCGCCAAGCCCGCGCTTTCGTAGTCGCTCTCCTTGCTGTAGGCAACCTGCGGAGTCGTCACGAAACGGCCGTTTTTCCCGTCCGTTTCCGCCCCATATTGGATCGCGGTTTCGAGGCTGCCGGCCCGGCGGATGTCGCTCAAGTTGACCCGCGGCACCTCCGGATCCCCCGGCGCCGGCGGCCCCCCCGTGGGCGTGGCCCCAGAGATAGCGTCGTAAACGAACTGCCCCTTCACCGCGACTTGCGAACTCAGCTCCGCCGCGAAGTGGGCGGCGTGGGTCCGCACCTGGATCCGGCCCTCATCCTCCGAGTAATCTTCGTAACGATAATCGACCCGGTCTTCACCAGTCGCCCGGGACAGTGACCCCCAGTGCAACAGTCCGGCAACCCACAGCGCCAAGGCTTCCGACCCAGCCCGTCGGGTCGCGGCACCCCGGGCGGAAAAGGTTTTCATACGACAATTCTCGATGACCGCGACAGGAGCAAACTCGTTACCAAGTCGGCCGAAAACTTTGCGTCGGCCAAAGCGAACCGCCCGTTAACGTTTTTTGGGGTCCAGATTCTGCGCGAGGTCCGCTTCGCCCACGGGATCAATGACGCCCCCCTTCGGGACCTCCACCCGGGCGATCCAGAGCAGCGCGTTGAGCACTACCCGCCGCTGGTTGGCATCGCCCCAATTCGCGTGGGTATGCCCCCCCGTAAAACCAAAACTCCGGCCGCCGTTTTCGCGCTCAAACAGCCACATCATCGTCTCCGTGCGCCCACTGTCCGCAACGATGTGCGCGTAGGGTCCCGGCGGATATACATACGGCCCCCGCCGCACGGTATCAGTCGGCTTGGCGACGAGAATGGGGGTGAGCCGCGCCGCCGCCTTGGTATCCGGCACCCACCGCAGGTTGAAATACCATTCGTCATGCGTGGCAAACGGCTGCACCCCGCGGGTCACCGCATGTTTCGGCAGCGTGGTGTAGTCCGGTTTCCACATGGGGTTTACCGAAAACTGGTGTTCGTAATAGCCGCCCGCCCAGCGGTGCATTGCCGCGCCCGGCTCCCCTTTGGGCACTTCCACCCCGAAATGCGCAAAGGCCAACCCCACTCCTTTGGCTTCCAGACTGTCGACAAATTTGAGCCGGTCCGGCCGGATCGCCGGATGCCCCCCGCCGCCGTCGGCGTAGATCAACACCGCGTCCGCCGTCTCCAACGCTGCGTTGTCGTCCACCGTTTTTTCCCCTTCGACCCGCGTGGGCCAACCGTTGGAAAACACCTGCACGGTGACGCCCGGCACGCCCGCCAATGCCTTTTGGAACAACAGGCAACCGGCGCGAAATTCATGCATCCCCGCCGGGTGGCTGGGCCGGCCAGCAAGCAGCACGATCCGCTTGGGGGTCTGAGCGGACTGTTTGGCGGCGCAACCCACGAGCCCGATCAGCAAGAGGGCCAAGAAAAAACTTCGTTTCATGTGCTTGGTTCCAAAGCTTCCGCCGGACGCCCCGGCGAGCAAGCCCGATCTGGACCAGCGCGGTCGGCCCCGCGGCGGACGCGCCCGGGTGGAAGCTCCAAGCTGGAAGGGCTCGGGCCCACGCCGCCGTTTGAACGAGCGGCGGCTCCGGCTCGAAACAAAAAAACGGCGTCCGTTGGTCGGACGCCGTTTTCGTGCTGCGCGCGAGCCGCTCAGGGCAAGGACAGCAATTCTACGTCGCGAAACTGCACCAACATCGGCGGCCCGACGTGGATCTGGAAGGCGAGCACCCCGTCCTTGGCGGCTTTGGCGTCTTGTTGATCTACCACGTCGATAGTCATCCGGTTGTTGATGAAGTGCATCAAGTGGTTCCCCTTGGCCACGATGTGGTATTCGTTCCAATCCTCATGGCGGATTGCCGCTTGGAGGTCGGCCGACTCCGCTAGCTTGCCGAGCACCTGCACTTTGGTCTGCCCGTTGGCGTCCTTGACGAGGGTGCGTTGGCCCCGCTCGGCGAGAATGCCCCGACCGCGTTCTTCATACAGGATGCCACTGTAGGTCTTGCCGGCCTCGAAGTCGGCTTGGTAGCCACCCACGATGAACTTCTCGGCGTCCACCAGTTTGCTGCGGTATTGAAGCCCAGAGTTACCGTTAAAGATGCGATATTTGAAGCGCAGCTCAAAGTTTCCAACGGTCCCGTTGGTCCACACGAGGAAGGTGTTGTTTTTGAGCGGGTTTTCAGCGCTCGTATAGCCGGTCAGGGCGCCTTGTTCGACCTTCCAGTGGTCGGCCAGTCCCGACCAACCGGACAGGGTCTTGCCGTCAAACAGGCTTTGCCACTTGGGTTTGGCTGGGGCTTTCGGGGCGCTGGTTGCGCCGGCCGCCGCTTTTTCCGCCCCGGCCGAGGAGTCCGACTTTAAGCGCAGGGGCGCGCCCACGACGTTGCCGGCGACCACGAGGCTCAGGAGACCGCAAAGAGGAAACAATTTCATACCGTGCTGATTTACTTTTTGCCGAAGAGTTTGCGCAGATTTTGGACGCCGCTGACCGCGATTTCGTCGCGGGTCGGTTCGATCCGCCGCCAGATGGCGGCCGCCCGGGCGATGACCTTGACGTCCGTGGTGAAGGATTCGATGACGACGTCGCCGGTGTATTTGATGCTCTTGAGGGCGGCGACGATTTCCTTCCAGTTAAGCGAATCAGTGCCCGGCGTGCCGCGATCGGTGCCGCAGGCGTGGAAGTGGCCGAGGAGGTGGCCGGCCTTCTTGATCGCGGCGGCCTGATTCTTTTCCTCAATGTTCATGTGGAACGTATCGAGGTGCAGCTTCAGCGCCTTGGAACCGACGGCTTTGATCAGCTTCAGACCCTGATCGCAGGTGTTGAGGAAGTCGGTCTCGAAGCGGTTGAGCGGCTCGACACAGATCTGGATGCCCTTCGACTCGGCGTATTTGCAGAGTTCCTTCAGGTTTTTGACCACCAATTGCCATTCCACCTTTTGCTGGGCGGGTTCGACGGCGTCAGCTTTGCCCACGACCGAATACACCGGGCCGATAATGCGGGGGCAGCCGAGCATGACGGCCTGATCAATCAGTGCCTTGCAGTAGATCATCGCGGTGGCCTGCTCTTCCGGCGTGCCGCGGAAGTCGCGTCCGGGGCCCATGCAGGCGCAGATACTGCCGATCGCGAGGCCCGCCTTGTCCGCCGCAACTTTCACCTTGGCGGCGTCGATGTGGCTGGGGTCCTCGACCGGGATTTCAACGGTCTCGAAGCCCCATTTCTTGAACTTCGGGAAGAGTTTGACGCTTTCCGTCGTAAACGGAGAGGTGAACAGGAACGAATTGATACCGAATCTCATGGTGTCAGTGCTTAAGGCTAGAAATCTGAACGCTTCCGTAAAGGTGTTTGGCGGAAAATAGGGCCTTTTTAGCGGTATTTCCCTTCGGCGTAGGAGGCCGCTTGGAAACGCTTCAGGTCACGATTGTTTTTGCCGGCGGCCGGATAGGGCCCGCGCAAGCTCTTCGTCGTGGCTTCAAACCAGCGCCAGAGTTCGGAGTGCCCGTCGGAGAAGGACAGCACCCCGCCGTTGCCGTGCCGGGTGGCCGGAGGGTTACGCCACTGGGTCGATTGGTGCGAATCCACGGCATAATAGCCGTCATCAATGCTGTTCAGTTCAATGCGGGCGAGATCGGTGTGTGCCTGCTCATCGACAAAGAACAGTGCTTGCGACGGGCCGGGATTGCTCACGTCAGAAAACCGCTTGTTCTCCGGGATGCCGGGATGGACCGAGGTCATCGCGCCTTCGGTGTTGATGCCCATCATGCCGCTGAGGGAATAACTCCGCACCCGCGTGACGGAAAGCGTTCGGGTTCCGCTCTTGAGCGTTACTTGGTCACTGGGGCACTGATAGATCTTCAGCGAGCCGTTGTAGGGGAAAAGCCGCCCGTTACGGATATCCAACTGGTTGGTCGCGCCCGGCAGAGCAGCCACGTTGCCGCCGATCCACGCGTTCGTGTCACCAAGGTAATTGGGCGGAATGGCATCGCGGAAATCCGTCGAGTAAAGGTGCGCCGCCAGCGTCAGTTGCTTCGTGTTGTTCAGGCACGCAATTCCGCTCGCCTTGGCCTTGGCCTTGCCCAACGCGGGTAACAGCATCCCCGCCAAAATGGCAATGATGGCGATCACCACGAGGAGCTCGATCAACGTAAATCCACGTGCGGCACGTGGGGCACAGTTCATTCCATTCATGATTCTCTGAGTTAAAGGTGGAACCGGAGCTTTTGTATCCCTTGGCCTACGCAATGCCAGCGCTGATTTAGGTGACTCCAGTTCGAGCGAGCAGTTAGGGCAAAAAACAAAAAGCGGGCTTGGGGGAGACACACGGTTTACCCCGCCCAAGCCCGCCAATCCCGCCACACGACGGGATTTAAATAAGGGAGACGCCACCTGTCTAACGAGTTGTTACCCCTCTTGACAAGACCTTAGGCGAAAATATCTCGACCCGTTCTTGGCCAGTCCTCGCTGACCTTTGTATTACAACTGTAAACTTTAATCTTCCGGCGGCGAAATGCCCCCAAGCTCAGGCTTCGCCACGGCTTGCTCGACCCTAGTTCGGGCGGCTCCGCCTCGCTTTAAAGCCACCAATACAAGGCTGATATCCGCCGGTGAAACGCCAGAAATCCGCCCGGCTTGGCCGATCGTGCGGGGGCGAATCCGGGTCAGTTTTTGCCGCGCTTCGTGCCGGAGGCTCGAAACCACCGCAAAATCGAAGTCTTCTGGGATCAATCGATCATCCAAATCCCTCAATTTTGCCACTTCCAGCTCCTGCCGGGCCAAATATCCCTCATATTTGATCAAAATCTCGACCTGCTCGACCACTTCGGTCGCGAGATCCGTCCGGCACCCCGGTAATTGGCCATACGTCACTTCCGGCCGTCGCAGCAGTTGCGCCAGCGTGTCGGGACCGCTGCGCTGCGCTTGCAACCGGGTTAATTCCTCGGCCACCGCCGCCCGTTTGGCGCTAAATGTTTGATAGTTGTGGTCCGGCAAAAGCCCGATTTCATGCCCCAGTTCGGACAAGCGGAAGTCGGCATTATCTTGGCGCAACAACAGGCGATACTCCGCCCGACTGGTGAACATCCGGTAGGGCTCGGAGGTTCCCTTGGTCACCAAATCATCAATCAAA
Organism: uncultured Verrucomicrobiota bacterium; assembly: GCA_903821635.1. GTDB lineage: Bacteria > Verrucomicrobiota > Verrucomicrobiia > Limisphaerales > UBA9464 > CAIWAH01. The sequence goes on from CAIJLV010000230.1 coordinate 37,796, forward strand.
ACCCCGATATAAGCCTGATCTCGCCGCAAGACGACGCCCGCCGCCCCTTGCGCCCGGCGAGCGGCATTGATACCCGCCATCAACCCTTGGGCCGCCGCTTCCTCATAGCCCGAGGTGCCGTTGATCTGCCCCGCGAGGAACAGGTTGCGACACACCTTGGTCTCCAAACTTAGGTCCAGTTGGGTGGGCAGGCTGAAATCGTATTCCACCGCGTAGGCGGGACGCATTATTTCCGCCCGCTCACACCCGACGATTGATTTCACCATTTCGACCTGAACCTCAAACGGCAACGAGGTGGAGAACCCGTTGACGTAAATCTCGTCGGTGGCGATCCCTTCCGGCTCCAAAAAAATCTGGTGCCGGTCTTTTTCCGCAAACCGCACGAATTTGTCCTCAATACTAGGGCAATACCGCGGCCCAATGCCTTCAATCACCCCGGAATACATCGGCGACTTGTGCAAGTTGGCCAAAATCAGCTCTCGGGTTCGATCCGTCGTGCTCGTCAACCAACAGGGCAACTGCTCCCCGTGACGGGCCAAAATGGATCCCTGCGGATACCGCCCTTGGCGGCCAGCGGTGACAGGCGGCGCAGTGGAATGTTCCACGTGGAACAATTCGTCCTGCCAGACGTCGTCCTTCCAATAGCTAAACCATGGAACCGGCTCGTCGCCGGATTGAATCTCACAGCGCGAAAAATCAATGGATTGCCGCACCAACCGGGGTGGCGTGCCGGTTTTTAGCCGACCCAGTTCTAAACCCAAACCCGCCAGCGAACCCGACAAGCCGAGCGCCGCCGCCTCCCCGGCCCGCCCCCCGCTCTGTTGGTTGCCACCCACGTGCATGAGCCCTCGCAAAAAGGTCCCGGTCGTCACCACCACCGTTTGGGCCAGAAACTGAACCTCCAAGGCCGTTTCCACTCCGTAGACCTCACCGTCTCGGGTTAGGAGTTTCGTGGTCTGCCCTTGTTTGCAGTCCAACCGCGCTTGGCGTTCACAAATCCACTTCAGGCGAAATTGATACGCCTTCTTGTCGCACTGCGCGCGGGGTGCCCAGACCGACGGACCTTTCCGCGTGTTGAGCATCCGAAATTGCAGCCCGGTTAAATCCGTCACCTTGCCCATCTCGCCGCCCAACGCATCAATCTCGCGCGCTAGATGACCTTTCGCCAAGCCACCGATGGCCGGGTTGCAGGACATCTGCCCGATGGTGTCGAGGTTGATAGTGAGCATCAGGGTCTCACACCCCATGCGGGCCGCGGCGAGAGCCGCTTCCACCCCCGCGTGACCGGCCCCGACGACGATCACGTCGTAGCGCTTTGGATAGACGAACATTTGACCCCCGCAGGGTAATCAATCGCCCTCACAAGCCAAGCGAGTGTTCCACGTGGAACAATTCGAGCTGGGGAACAATCGAAATGGGAGCCGGGGAAAGGCACCGAAGGGCGCCAAGAAGCCGAGGGCATTGGGCCCCGGAAAGCGAGCTTCAGCGAACCCGGTTCGCGAGCACACCCGCCGCCAACAAGCCCAGAAAGGCACCGACCAACACCAACACGGAACCCGCCACGCCGCCACTCACGGAACCCGCCAAGGGGCTCAAACCGCCCAGCCAAAAACCCAATCCCACCACCGTCACGTCCGCCAACCACAAACCGGCCCGCAAACCCCGCCCAGCCCGATTATTACTCACCGTCGCCGCCAGCACTACTGGCCCCGCAGGGATGACTTGGCGCGCCAGCGGGAGCGGCGCTACCGAGGTCGGTTCAACATCTGCCGGCGCTAGGCGCGGTTTCATCAGGCGGCCGACGCCCGACCCTGGGACCGGCACAGCCCGAGCCTCGTTCTCCGCGAACAAGCTGCCTAAACCCCGACCTAAAGCCGAACGTGACATGACGCGGGCACCCTGTTCTCTCCCCGGCCCTCAACTCAACTCATTCTTACTCACAACCCTTGGGGGCCATTACCCCAAAACCACCCATTAGTAGGGGCTACCTTGGAGCATAGGCCCGAGGACGACTTCCGGGATAACCTGCCCTCGGCCTTTCGAAACGCGCTGTCAGCCCCGGCCCCACCCTACCCATCCAGCGGACTCCGCACGCCCAACCCCGGCTTCACCATCACATGCGTGTAGATTTGCGTCGTCGCCACATCCTGATGGCCCAGCAATTCCTGCAACGTCCGGATGTCCGTGCCGGCCTCCAGCACATGCGTGGCAAACGAATGGCGTAACGTGTGAGGCGTCGCCCGCTTGGGGATCCCTGCCTGCAACACCGCCGCCCGCATCGCCCGCTGCAAATTCTCCGGCGTCTGATGATGCCGCCACAGCCCCTGCCCCCGGTCCGGCGCCTCCGGCTCCGCCGTCCCCGCCGTCAGGCTCCAACCCGGGAACAACCACTGCCACGCCCACTCCCGCGGCGCCGCCGGATACTTTCGCGCCAGGGCGTCCGGCAACCACACCCCGGCGTAACCCGCCGCCACATCCGCCTGCCACTGCGCCCGCACCGACTCCCGCTGCCGCCGCAACGCCTCCACCAACGACTCCGGCACCATCGTCACCCGGTCCTGCCCGCCCTTGCCGTCCCGCACCGTGATCCGGCGCCGCTCCAGGTCCACGTCCTTGATCCGCAGCCGCAGCAGTTCCATCAGCCGTAACCCGCTGCCGTAGAGCAACTGCAACGGCAGCCGATACGCCGGCTCCACCACCGCCAGCACCCGCGTCACCTCATCCCGCGTCAACACTTCCGGCAAGCGCCGCGGCCGCTGGGCCCGGGCGAACTCCCCCAGCTCGCCCACCGGCAGATGCAGGACTTTCGCGTAGAGGAACATCAACGCATTCAGCGCCTGATTCTGCGTCGCCACCGCCACCTGGTCGGCCACGGCCAGATGCGTCAGATAGGCCACGATCGCCTCGGCGCCCAACTCGCGCGGATGCCGCCAGCCGCCCGCCTCCTGGCCAACCGGTGCGCCGGGCTGGCGATGAAAGCGCAGGTAACGGACGATCCACTGCCAATACGTCTCCTCCGTGCGGGGCGAATAATGGAAAAACCGCATGACTTCCCGCAGTTGTTGGCGGAGCGGCAGCGAGGGATTGGGCGTAAATCGCTCCCGCGGTTTCGACCTGGATCGGCTTCCGCGGAATTCGGCCGACACTATTTTCGGCTTCGCGTGGGAAATCATTGCTGGACAAGGGATTTCATAAACAGCGATTCTTTGCCATACCAATATGGCGACCATTCCATCCCGGAAATGTCGCTCACTTAACTGTTAGGCCGCTGCACACGTCATGGGCTTTTTCATCGTCATCGTCTTTCTCGCGCTGAGCAGTTGGACGCTCATCGCATTGTTCCGGCGACTGCGCCGTCAGCGTGCGACCGCGGGTCGGTGGTTTGCCTTCGGTGTTCTCATCGCGTGTGGCGTAGCGGTCGGCATTTGGTGTTCGTTCTACGTCGAGTATCACATCGGGCCGCGTTACCGCATCGGCAGTTTCCCTATTCCGACTGTTTTCTTTCACCTGGAGCACGGCGATTGGGTGGATTTTCCCGTTCCGGAGTTTCAGGCTTGGGCAGCCTTCTTCACCAACGTCATCACTATCACAGCACTCGCCACGTTGCCTCTTTGGCTGGTATCGTGGCGGCAGCACAGACATGAGAGCACACACGACGCGGCCTAACCATGCGCTGCAGCGAACCCGGCCATCGCATCACTGTTGCAATCGAACGCGCTCGTGGGCCGGGTCGCTGAGCTTGGGTCGTTAGGCGGCATCACACACTCTATGAAAAAACGAAACGTTTACAGATGGTTCACGGTCAGCGTCGTGGTGCTTTTCGCGGCATTGCTGGCGTTCATCGGCTACGAGGTTTTCTCCACGGTGTTTCCAAGCAATGCCATCGTCATCACCGCATCCGATGGGGCGAGTTTGCGCGTGGATGGTCGAGCACTTGAGGTTTTGGCAGGCCAAGCTGGGACAGCGAGTTTCTCACCGCTGCTTCTTCCGGTGGCGGCCGGTCTTTTCGCGGTCTTGGCGGCGTTCGCCATCATCGGGGCAGTTTCACTTTTTCGACATGAGAGACAGACGACACATGCCGCCTAACCATGCGCTGCAGCGAACCCGGCATGAGCGTCGCGGTTGCAATCGTCGCGTCCCGTGCGCCGGGTCGCTGAGCTTGGGTCGTTAGGCTTACTTCCGCCCCCTTTACCACTATCGTTCCCACTCCATGATAAAATACGCACTATTCGAGTCCAAAAATGATGGGACAATTCACAGAATCGGAGGCTTATTGGTAATTTCATCCACGGATGGAGAGCAACACCAATTGGTTGACTCGGTGTGTTCGAATAAATTAATACAAGGTATGGGGAGTAAATACTTTTTATCACAGGATGGGTCAGACAAAAATCTTCTATCCGTTTCCTCTTTTGTGCTTTGCGAGCCAGTTGAGCCGGATGTTCCGCCTTATGTTTATACTGATTTGGTCGTGTCAAGTATCTCAACAGCCTAACAAGCCGCTGCACCGAACGGCTCTTTTCGGCTTCCTGTTCGGGCACGTTTGAGTTCGCCGTCGGTGAGCTTGGGTCGTTCGGCAGAAATGAACCCAATGCTAAAATCAATACCCGAAGATAAAGTGGCTGCGCTGACCGAATTAATTTTTAGCGGTCAAAAGATCGCTGCTATTAAATTATATCGAGAATTAACAAATGTCGGATTGAAAGAAGCCAAAGACGAAGTCGAAACAATCGAGTCTACTCTTCGTCGTGAATCCCCTGAAAAGTTTAAAACGACCCAAAAGGCAGGCGGTTGTTTAGGCGCCGCCGTATTTTTAGGTGTTAGCTTCTCAAGTGTTGCTTATTGGTTTTTCACTGCATGCTGATTAATTACGCCGAATGAGTATGCGTATGAATATCTCTGGATCCAGAACCCGAAAAGCTATACAGCCGAACCAGGCGCTACAGCGAATGGAATGGCTTGTCACGGATCGTGCTCCGAGCAGCACGCTCCGCGCCAAGCCACTCCATCGCTGAGCTTTAACGTTAG
>CAIJLV010000231.1 GCA_903821635.1 uncultured Verrucomicrobiota bacterium
CCGCCACATCAAACACGACCGCTGATCTCCATAGCGTCGCCTGGTCGGGGAGCGCGTTCGTCGCGGTCGGCGACAGGGTGATTCTCACCAGCGCCAACGGGCTGAACTGGACTGCCCAGAACAGCGGAACCCTGTTATTCGCCGTCACCTGGGCCGGCAGTCAGTGGGTCGCCGTTGGGAGCGGCGGCACGATCCTGACCAGCCCCACCGGCGCGGCCTGGAGTGTGTCCACGGTGGGGACTCAGGACCTGCTTGGGATTGCCTGGTCGGGCGATCAACGGGTTGCGGTCGGCGTAAGCGGTGCCATCTTGACCAGTCCCAACGGCACGACCTGGACCGCCCGCGCCTCCAGCACCACCGAGGACCTCAGCGGCATCGCTTGGTCCGGCTCGCAATTTATGGCTGCCGGGGCCAGAGGCATCCTCCTCGCCAGCCCTGACGGGATCGCCTGGACGCCACAAGCCTCCGGTGCCACCGAAGACCTGTACGGCATCGCCTGGTCGGGCAACCAGTGGATCGCGGTCGGGACCGGCAACACCCGGATCGCCCTGGCCCGGACATGGGGCGACCTCAAACTCCTGGCCCCGAACCGCTGGACGATGCTCGGCCTGCCCGCCGTCCCCGGCAATACGACCGTGGCCGAGGCTTTCACCGGTCTCGATTCCGCTACCTACGGCGACTGGCTGGTCTACGCCTACGACCTGGGGACCCGGTACTACCGCGAACTGCCCCCGACCGCTCCGCTCAGCCAGAACACCGGCTACTGGATCATCGACCAGGCCAGCAGCAGTAGCCACCCGATCCAACTGACCACACCCGCGACCGCTACCCCGGTGGTGTTCAGCACGGGCTGTCCCTCGATCAGCGGCTGCTACGAAATCCCGCTGACCGCGCCCAGTGGAACCGATCCCCACCTCTTCCACCTGGTCGGGATGCCGTTTCCTTATCCGGTCGGCTGGTGGGACGTGCGGCTGGAAGTCGATGGTGCGGCGATCGCCCTGGACGCCGCCGGCAACACCTACGTCGCCCCCGGCTACTGGGTGTGGAATGGCAACGACTACGATACTTACGACGGCGGCACGCCCGGCAGCACCGGGCTTCTCCAGCCGTGGCAAGGGATCTGGGTGAAGGTGCTAGCCGCCAGCCAGGGGCATACCCTGAAACTGCTGATCCCGCGCCTTCCCAAGTACAGCCACGTTCCGACCCCCGCCCGCCCGATCCCCGGCTGGCAGAAAGCGCTGGACTGGCTGATCCCGCCGGCGGTGGCCGCCGAGACCCCGGCCATCGACCCGAGGATCTGGTACGTCCGGCTGATCGCCGAGGAGGCCAGCCAAAACCTGCGGACGCGCAACAGCGTTCTGGGCCAGTTGCCCGACAGCCGGGACGGCTACGACGCCCACGATCTGCCCAAACTCCCGCCGTTCGGCGCGCCCTCTCTGAGCATCGCCTTCCCGCATCCCGATTGGGGCAAAAATGCGGGCGACTACGCCACGGACTACCGGCCTAACCATGCCACCGGGGGTTACGGGTCGAATCGGACCCCCGTCGCTGGCCCGTCCAAAACGCCGGGCCTGCCGCCCGCCACCTGGCGCTTCGAGGTCCGCACCGACCGGGCCGGCTATGCAATCCAACTGCGCTGGGAAGGCCCGCTGGACCTGCTCGGGCGGATGGAACTGGTGGATAACGACACTGGGCGGCGCTATCCGGCCGGCAATCCCGGTTATGTGCGCAACGGCATTCCGGTGACCATGACCACCCCGGTGCGGCATTTCACCTGGGTCTTCGCCGGTCAGCCGAGTCCGTAGCGCGTCATTCCGGCAAGGAAGCCGGAATTCAGTCACAAGGACGTGAAGGTCAGTCGTTGAATCCACCACCCTCACCCCCAACCCCTCTCCCG
>CAIJLV010000232.1 GCA_903821635.1 uncultured Verrucomicrobiota bacterium
CTACGCCAAGCGCAAGGTCATCGAATCGCTGCAACCCCGCCACGAAGTCCGCACCATTCACGAACGTGAACTCGGGAGCGATCCCATCGGCCGGGCCGACCGGTTCTTCACGGAAAATCCGGGCATTCACAAGCTCCTCGTCGTCGATGATCAAGACCGGCTCTGCGGGCTCTTCACGATGAGCGACATTGAGCGCATCACCGCCGAACGCAGCGCACAGGTGAAGCCCGCCCGGGACGCTAAATTCCGGCTCCTGTGCGGCGCGGCCATCGCGACCACAAGACAGGCCGACGGAACGTTGGACCGCGCTCGGATCATCGCCCATGTCGGTGGGCTACGGGACCGCGGCGTGGATGTCATTGCCGTGTCTACCGCGCATGGCCACACCCAAGGTGTAGGTGCCGTGGTTCGGCTCGTGCGCGACGCGTTTCCCACGCTGCCAATCATCGCGGGTAACGTCACCAGTGCGGCCGGGGTTGATTTCCTCGCCGAGGCAGGCGCCAGTGTCGTCAAAGTTGGTCAGGGGCCAGGCTCGATCTGCACCACCCGCGTGGTTGCCGGGGTCGGGATTCCCCAACTCACGGCGCTTTATGTCGCCTCCCGAGCGGCAGCCGCTCGAGGGGTAACGATCCTCGCCGATGGCGGCATCGTAAAGTCGGGCGACATCGTCAAGGCGCTGACGTTGGCTCATGGCGTGATCTGCGGAGGCATGTTCGCCGGCTGCCCTGAGGCCCCAGGTCAGATATTGGAAATCAACGGCAAACTGTTTAAGCAGTATCGCGGCATGGGCAGTCTGGCGGCGATGAAAGCCGGGTCGGCCGCTCGCTACGGCCACAGCTCAACCGACTCCACTCGCAAAGTAGCTGCTGAGGGGGTTGAGGCCTTAAAGGAAGCTTCAGCCTCGGTGGATCAGGTGATCAATCAGATGGTTGGCGGCATCCAATCCGGCATGGGCTACCTCGGCGCAGGCAATCTGGAAGCACTCCGCAGCAAGGCGCGTTATATCCGCGTCAGCGCCGCAGGCATGAAGGAAGCCGCCCCTCATGATGTGGTCGAAATCAAGACCGCTGCTACCCTCGGCTAAACGCCTTTGGGCGTGGTTGCTCGACGCAAATTAGAAATCAAACGGCTGATTGGTGACACCGCATTGAGGACACCGGGAGCGTTCAACCCCGGGATCGTCCGTGTAAACGGCTTGGCATTCTCGGCATCGGAACACCCGATCATGGGCAGGCGCTGACTGGATCTTGCGAACCCGGTATTCGTGCAACCACGCGAGCCCTCCGACGGCCGCGAGCAAACCGAACAAGAATAGGCTGATCCAGCTTTCCGGTTGCATGTCAGCGCAGGGAAACTCCGCCACCCCAGTTGAAGATCAAGCGCCCCCACTGCAAATCCGTGAGCACGGCGTCAGCAGCCTTCAGTCGCTGCGGCAATGGCGCGAACAAGGCGCCACGACTCGCCTCCAAAGCCGCCCGGTCCGTGCTGGGCGAGCCCGAAAGTCCGACCACCCTAGCGGCTACCACCTGGCCCCACGGGTTAACCCCGACTTCGACCACTGTCGCCTGCAGCACTTCCCCAACCGGGGGCGGCAACGTCGCCACACGAATGAGCGGTCGGTCCGCTAAGCTCGCCTCGGTCACGATCCGATTGGTGACTGACACCAGCGGGGCCGGCTGAACGCTGAGCGGCAAGGTCGGCACGGCCAATCGATCGGGTCGCGGTTGGACCGCCGCCAAAGCCACCGGCTGGCCGAGCCGTTGGCCCTCCGAATCAGGCGCCAACCACAGGGGCACGGCTTTGAATTCGGCCAACGTATAAGGATCCCGGGGAAGCTGCCGCGCTGCGGCACCGGAGAATCCGTGTGGATCACCCAAGGCAAAGCTCGTCGGGTCTGGCAACCCTTGGTCGTCTGCCTGATCGGCGCCGGTCGCCACAGCAAAAACGTAGTCTGGATGCGGCGCTGATACTGCCGGGGGCAGTGTCGGCCAACGGGTAAGGCCACCAACTGAACCGGCCAGAAGCGCAGCCAACCCGAGCACCATGCCCAGCCATCGGCCCGCGCCCCAGCCCAGATTGGGAGTGGCAGTCGTCATGGGGTTCTGGCGGGTAAAGCCCCAAAAATCACACTGCGAACGCCGGTGATCCGCGCCAACCCGGCCAGATCCGCCAGTTGTTGTAAACGCACCCTTCGATCCGCCTGAATGAGCAAAGTCTGGGGCCCGAACGGCCCAGCCGCCCGCTGCTTGAGTGCATTGGCGAGAGCTTCACGGCCGATCACCTGATTTTCGAAATAGAGTTGTTCGTTGGCATCCACGGCCACAATCAAGAGGCGTTCCCCGGCATTGACCGTGGGACCAGCATCACCGACCGGAAGTTCTAGGCGGGCGCCGCGCGGCAAAACGAGGAACTGGTGGAAGGAAAAGGCAAATCCCAGCGGGGCCAAAACACAGAGCAGAGCTGAAAGGTCGAGGTGGCCGCGGAACGGTTTCGCAGTCCGGGGAAAGTGGATCATGCGCGCGGAGTGGAGTTTGCCGGGTTTGTTGCGCCATTGGATTCACCGCTGGCGAGCCGAAGTGCCTCGGAGCTCGCCCGCTCCATATCGAGGACAATCGCGTTCACCCGGCTGACCAAGTAATTGTAGGCCGCGTATGCCACCGCCGCCAACGCCAAACCCAGTGCCGCGGAGTAGAGCGACTGCATGAGCCCGTCAAACATCTCCCCCGGGGCCGCGTAGCCAAAGGCGGTGCCATCGGGTCGGCGCAGGTCGCGGAAGATGTGGGCCATGCCAAACAGCGTGCCCACCAGACCAATCAGCGGCGCCACCTGCGCGATCGTGGCCAGCAGCAACAACCGGGTTTCCAAGCGCGGCACTTCCCCCTTGCCGGATTCCTCAATAATTTCCGCCACCCGCTCGCGCCCACTGTCGCGCCCCAAGATGGCGGCCTTGACCAGTCGAGCAACGGGACCGGGGGTCGCGTCGCAAATCGCAATCGCCTCGACGACGTTATCGCGCTTGAGGACGTTTCGCACTCCGGCCAGAAACTGGGTCGAATCGATCTGCTCCCGATGGTAGAGCAACAACCGTTCGACAACGACCACCAGCGAACCCGCACTTAGCAGCACGAGAAACCAGAACACGCCGCCGAAGCCAACCGACGTGGCCACGGTCGCAGTGCTGCCGGAAGCAACGGCATTGGACTCGGTGGCGGCCAGTAATAATGCAAACGGCATGCGCGGGTTATAGGTAGCGGCCGAACAGGCGGCCAAGGCTAATTGCTGACCGGCCGGCAAATTCGCCCACGGAATTGCGTGTCAGCCGCCGCCCGCTCGGCATACTGCGCGGGTCATGCCTTTTCGTGCCCTCGGTCTCGGCGACCGGATTCTCGCCGCCATTCAAGACGCCGGTTATACCGAGCCGACTCCCATTCAGAGCGCCGCCATTCCAGTGGTGCTCGCCGGCCACGACTTGATTGGCATCGCCCAGACCGGGACTGGCAAGACCGCGGCCTTCACTCTGCCCATGCTGACTCGCCTGAGCAGCACGCCCGCCGCGCGCCGTGGCTGCCGGGCCCTAGTGCTGGCGCCCACGCGCGAATTAGTCGTTCAAATCGACGAAAACGTTCGCGCCTACGGCAAGAATTTGCCGCTGCAGATCGCGACTGTTTACGGCGGCGTCGGCGAACAACCCCAGATCCGCGCCCTCCGTGCCGGCTTTGAAATCGTGATTGCAACCCCTGGCCGACTCCTTGATCTGATGGGCCAGCGGTTCGGCGATTTTGGGGGCCTTGAATTCCTCGTGCTGGATGAAGCCGACCGGATGCTCGACATGGGTTTCCTGCCGTCAATCCGCCGGATTATCCAACAACTGCCCGCTCGCCGACAGACGCTGCTCTTCTCGGCAACGCTTTCGAAGGAAATCGAGTCGGTCACCCGGGAATTCCTGCGCACGCCGAAAACGATCCAGATCGGCCGACGCTCTAATCCGGCGGAAACCGTGACCCAATTCGTCTACGAAGTGCCCATGCACCTGAAGCCGACGCTATTGCTCCATTTGCTGGAAGATCCTTCGATGAACACCGTGCTGATCTTCACCCGAACCAAACATGGGGCTGACCGAGTGGCGCGAAAGTTGGAACAGGCCGGCATCCGCACGGGCACCCTGCACTCCAACCGCTCACAGAGCCAACGCCTGCGCGCCTTGAACGATTTCAAGGCCGGCACTGTGCGGGTGCTCGTGGCCACCGATATCGCCGCCCGCGGAATCGATGTCGATGGGATCTCTCACGTCGTCAACTACGACTTCCCGATGCACGCCGAGGACTACGTTCACCGCATTGGCCGCACCGGCCGGGCGCAGGCGATTGGTGATGCGATCAGCTTTGTCGCGCCGGAAGACTATGACGCACTTCGCACGTTGGAGAAGTTCATCGGCCGGGGAATTGTCCGGCGCAAGGCGGAGGGGTTCAACTATTCGGCGGCCCCAGCACCGCGAGCGGCTTTCCCCGAACGATCCGGCCCAGCCCGCGGTCCGTCCCGTCCGGCAGGAAGAGGTCGCCCAGGTGGCCCCTCCAAACGACCGGGAGGCCCTCGGCCCAGTGGTGGGACCCAGAGCGGTTCGTGGCGCCCGAGGTCTCGGTAAGCTACCGGTGCCGCGACTCGCCCAAGCTCATTCCCGACTTTGTCGGGTTTAATCTTTGCAGGAGGTCCCGTTTTCGTGATGCTGGCCATCTTGGCAGACGGCTTTCCGGTATCCGACTCAGCAATTCCGCTCGCGGACGAATCTTCGTTCGCGCCTGTCCGCACTCTGCGGACCCCAGTCGAGAGCCTGAGAGGATGGCCCCAGTCAGCGCTCGGAAGAGGCTCACGGCGATCCTGTTTCCGGCTGTGCTTCGGGCAGAGACCCGGTTGATATAATGAAAGAAGAACACATCGAAGTTGAAGGGCGCATCCATACGGTTCTCCCGGCGACCATGTTCCGGGTGGAACTGGATAACAAACATCTCGTGCTGGCCACCATCTGCGGCAAGATGCGCAAACGCTGGGTCCGTCTCACCGTTGGGGACCGCGTAAAGATGGAAATGTCGCCCTACGACCTACACAAGGCACGTATCACTTGGCGACTTCGCTGACGGAGCCAGTCCCAGAGAGGACGCCTTAAAAGGGTGTCAAAACAAACGAAAGGCGCGGCTTCTGCCGCGCCTTCGCATTTTTGGCCTCGCCCGAGGGCTTACTTCTTTTCCCCAGTGAATTCGATCCGCACGATCTTGGAGTCTTTGTTGTCACCCCAGTTTGTGCCGAACTCGATGAGGTAAAGACAGCCATCGGCCCCCAACTCCAAGTCCATTGGGCGCTTAAAGGTGGACGAAGGCATGAAGCGCTGCATCTTCAAAAGCTGATCTTTTTCATCAAGTTTGACCGCAATGATCCAATTGCGGCTCCACTCGTAGATAAACAAGGTGTGGTCCAATTCCTTCGGCAGCTTGTGCGGCGATTTCAGCTTTTCGTCGAAGTAATAGACCGGTCCGGCCATCGCTGTGCGCCCGCCGGAACCCACGACCGGAAATTTGGTCGACGCTGACGCCGGGTAATAAATGAAGGCTGACTGGGCGGGGGGAAGCTCCTTGATACCGGTGTTGTTTGGTGAGTGGTTGATCGGATGCGCTGCATCGTAGAACTCCGGCCGGAAGTCAGCGGCCAGCCAAGCGTCGGCCTTAGGGGGGAGGGCCGGCCATTTGGTCTCGGGTTTTCCCTCTTTTTTGGCCGTGTCACGCTGCTTACGAACTTCGTCGTAAGCGCGTTTCGCGTCTTCGTGCTTTTGTCGGGCCACGTAATCGGCCGGAGCGTAGGGTTTGTTATTGGCGACAAACAATGGCCACCCAAAAAAACCGGGGCCGCGGGCTTGGTTTACCTCGTCGTGCCCGGCCGGTCCGCGCTGTTCATGGGGACCGCCGGCGTCAGGACCAACTTCACCCCAATAGAGAAATCCGGTGCGCGAATCGAGCGAGATGCGGAACGGATTGCGGTTGCCCATGACATACACTTCCGGGCGAGTTCCGGCCGTGCCGGGTTTGAAAAGGTTACCTTTCGGAATTTCGTAACCGCCGGCTGCTTTTGGTTTCACCCGCAATATTTTACCGGTGAGGTCGTTGGCGTTGGCGGCCGAGCGTTGGGCATCCCAAGGATAGCGACCTAGGCGAGGGTCGTTGGGCGAATAGCCGTCGGAATCGAAGGGGTTCGTGTTGTCGCCCACAGAAACATATAAGTTGCCTTGGGCATCAAAGGCCAACGAGCCACCCACGTGACAGCACTGCTCGCGTTGCACCGGGATGTCGATAATCGTGACCCGGCTTTGCATATCCAAGGCGTCGCCTTTCAAAGTGAGGCGCGAAACTCGGATAATGCCGGACTTACCCCGGCCATCGTTGCCGGTCTCGGGTAGAGCGTGATTTACGTAAACCCAGCCGTTTTGTTCAAATTGCGGGTCTAGGGTGATGCCCAGCATCCCTTCCTCCAACCCACTGAAGACCGGGATGGTGCCGATCACCACGGCCTCTTTGGCGCCGGGCTTAAGCAGCTTGATTACTCCTTTGCGCTCGACCAAGAAGACTCGCCCGTCTTTAGCCACAGCGAGCTCCATGGGATCGATCAGCGTGTCCTTCAGTTCACCCGAGATCGTCTGATCTTCATCCAGGATGATTTTTTGGAAGGCGGATTCGGGCGGCAGAAAGTTGTCGCCCCGAAAAACACCGGCGGCGCCGGTGGTCGCAGTCTGAGTCTGCTGGCCCACGGCCACCAACGCCACAGCGGTAGAGACCGCTAGGATAGGGAATTTCATGCGCGCCGATGGACTCCCGAGGAGAACCATTTAATCAATCCAGTTTCTGACTTGATTGAGGCGGCCCGCCGCCGCAGGGCGCCAAAAAACGGTTTGGGCCGACCAGAAGGCATGGGTGTTACCTAATCGTAACCCGAACGATACGTTTTTCCACGTGCGCCTTCGCCGCAGCCGGGTTGAACTCCCCTGAATCTATGTTTTCACTGCAAAAAATGTTCGGTCGCGACGACGTGTTTTTTGATCTGCTCGAAAAATCGGCCGAAGAAGCCCAGGAAAGCGTCCGCCTGACCCGCATAATGCTGTCCGATTCGAAGGGCCGGTCCGCTTCGATGGACGATTTCGCGCTGCTGCGGAAAAGGATAAGAAGATCACTGAGGAAATTCGGGCGCAGTTGACCCAAACCTTTGTGACCCCTTTGGAACGCGAAGACATTGAGGCGCTGGCGACGGCCCTCTACAAAATCCCCAAGACTTTGGAAAAATTTGGCGAACGCCTGACGCTTTGTCCGGAGCCGCTGCGGCAGACCGACTTTAGCCGGCAGGCTGAGCTCCTGACCTCAGCCACGGAGACGGTTCTGCTCCTCGTGAAACAATTGCGCAACCCCAAGCTGGAAATAGTCAAAGAACACAACGATAAATTGCAATATTTGGAAGGAACCGCGGACAATCTGATGCTTGACCTGCTGCGAGGCCTCTACGCCGGGGACCATGACGCCGTGCGGGTGATCGCGCTCAAGGATCTTTACGAATTACTCGAAAAAGTCATCGACCGGTGTCGGGACGCCGGCAACGTCATCTTCCATATCGTGCTGAAGAATTCCTGAGGCCCGGCCATGACATTGCTGATCGCGGTCATTCTGGTGGCCTTGGTGTTTGAATACATCAATGGCTTTCACGACACGGCCAATTCCATCGCCACGGTCGTTTCGACCAAAGTTTTAACCCCACGGCAGGCCATCCTGCTGGCGGCTGTCACCAACTTGGTGGGGGCCTTGCTCGGCCACGCCGTGGCCAAGACCGTTTCCAGCGGCTTGGTGGACAGCAATTTTGTCACGAATCAGACCATCATCTGCGCGCTCCTAGGCGGTATCGGTTGGAATTTACTGACGTGGTGGCTGGGCCTTCCGTCCAGTTCCACCCACGCGTTAGTCGGAGGCCTTTGCGGAGCCACGCTCGCCACGGCTCAAAACAATTGGAAGGCCATCCTCTGGTCAGTCGAGAAAGTGGACAAGGTGTCCGGGGTCGTGAAGCACGAGGGCATTCTCCACAAAGTGATTTATCCCATGTTTACGTCGCCGGTCATCGGCTTCGTCGCTGGTCTGATCCTGATGAGTCTGCTCTACGCGTTGCTCGCCCGCGCCCGTCCCGCCATGGTCAATGCGGTCTTTGGTAAACTACAGTTGGCCAGTGCCGGCTACATGGGCTTTGCCCACGGGTTGGCCGATGCCCAAAAAACCATGGGAATCATCACGTTGGCTCTGGTCACCGGCACCAAGAGTGGGGCCTTGGCCAGTTTGCCGGCCAGCCTCTCCTTTTTGGCCATCCAACCACCCACCGCTGGTGGGGCCCCTGACGTGCCTTGGTGGATTAAGGTCACCTGTGCCTTGGTTATGGCGGCCGGAACGGCGGCGGGCGGCTGGAAAATCATCAAGACCATGGGGCACAAGATGGTGAAATTGCAGCCGGTGCATGGGTTTGCCGCCGAGACTACCGCCGCGACGGTGTTGTTCATTACCGGCCAACTCGGCATGACAGTTTCTACCACCCATGCCATTACCACGAGTATCATGGGCGTGGGTTGCGCCAAACGGTTTAGCGCACTCAAACTGAACGTGGTTGAGCGCATCCTCTGGGCGTGGGTCCTGACCCTACCCGTCACCTGCCTGTTGGGTTACGGCCTGATGCGGTTGGTGCTCCTATTCTAAGCCCGCAATCCGGCGACAGCGTTCGCCACAGCTTGCCATTTGGTGGGCGAACCCGGACCTTCCGGGAGCCCAATGAGCGAAATTCTCGTCATCGGTCACCGCAATCCGGACACCGATTCGATCTGCGCTGCCATCGCCTACGCCGAGTTCAAGCACCGAACCGGCACGCGCGACGCCGTGGCTGCCCGATGTGGCGAGGTCAATGAACGCACTCAGTTCGTGCTACGGACTTTTGGCGTGCCCGCTCCCATGTTTGTCGCGGATGTCTCGCCGACCGTTCGCGACGTAATGCAGTCGAATGTGATCTCAGTGCCTCCGCGCACCACTGCCGTGGAGGCCTTGGCGGTAATGGACGAGCGCAATATTCGGGTGCTTCCAGTGCTCGACCGCGACCGTCGTTGTTTGGGCCTGCTCTCAGTATTCAAGGCGAGTAAGTTCTTTTTCCCATCGCCCAATCGCATCTTTGATTCCCGCCGGGTCGTGGCGAGCGTGCGCTCGCTCGCGCGCACACTGGGGGCCAAGATGATCTGCGCGTTTGAACCCGACCAGGAGGAGGACCTCGTGCTCATGGTGGCCGCGATGAAGCCAGCGAGTTTTGCCGCCCGCCTGCCCAATTATGCCCCTGAAAAACTCGTGGTAGTCGTTGGTGATCGCGAGGACATCCAGCGGCTCGCCATCGAAAATCGGGTGCGAATCATCGTCGTCACGGGCGGCTTGGAGGTCTGCGCCGAGATCCGTGAACTCGCCAAACGCAACGAAGTCACCCTCCTCCTGTCGCCGCACGATTCCGCCACCACCGCCATGCTCTGCCGGGCAGCCATCACGGTGGAACATGTGCTAAGGACGGACTTTTTGACGTTTCACGCCGACGAAAAATTGCGGGAGGTGCAGGCCATCGCGGCCGCCTCCAGCTTCCAAGCGTTCCCCGTCCTCGATACCGATGAACGCGTGGTGGGCATGCTCTCCAAATCCGACTTCCTGAAGAAGGTGGACCGCCGCCTGATCTTGGTGGATCACAACGAACTTTCGCAGGCGGTTCAGGGTGCCGACCAGTTGGAGATTCTCGAAATCATCGACCACCACCGGATTGGCGCCTTCAGCACCAGCCAACCGATCCTGTTCCGTAACGAGCCCGTCGGCTCAACCAGCACGATCATCGCCGACTGCTTTTTCCGTTACGACGTGCCGCTCACCCCGAGCATCGCCGGGCTGTTGCTGGCCGGATTGGTCAGCGACACACTCAACTTGACCTCCCCGACCACTACCAAACGGGATGCTGAAATTCTGACCTGGCTGGAGGAAAAGGCCGGTGTGAATGCCGGGCAATTCACGGAACAACTCTTCAGCTCAGGCTCAGTGCTGGTCTCCCAGACTCCGGACCGGGCCATTACGACGGATTGCAAAGAATACGTGGAAGACGGACGCCGGTTCAGTGTAGCCCAAATCGAAGAGCTCGGCTTTGACGCGTTCTGGAAACGGCATGAAGCAATCCGCGCCGCACTAGAGGCTTACCGCACCGCCAATGGCTACGTCTTTTCGGCGCTGTTCGTGACCGATGTCGCGGCTCAGTCGTCACTGCTGCTGGTCGCTGGCTCAGCCCGGCTCGTTCAAGCCATCAAATACCCAGAGGCCTCGCCCGGCGTGTTTGAATTGGCTGAAATTGTGTCGCGCAAGAAACAGCTTCTGCCCTACCTCACCACCACCCTCCGAATGGTGGCTGCCACGGGCCCCCTGTGAGTCCGCATTTTGCAGTTCCGGTTACTCTCCGGTGAGGCGAAACAGGGCGAGCGGCCGCCCACATCAAGTGGACCGGGGCCAACCGCGCCTTATATCTGCAACCCGTTATCAGGGTCACTGAACCCTGCTTTACCGGCGGCGATACTAAGCCCGCTCTCGATTTCCCAATTCATTTACGTTTTCCCGGTTTTCTCGGTCCGATCGAGCGGAGATCAATCTGCCGGTATCCCAGTTTAAAGGCGGGTGACTCCGGCTTCAGCCCCAACTCCGGGCGACGAGGATCAATGAGCATTGGGTCCGCGATCAGTGAGTGGAAGTCTTGGCCCCGAGCCTGCCAAGCCGGCCAGGGTTTTCCAGCGAACTGATACTTCTCCGCAGCGGGCCCAAGGCGCGTATCGAACCACACATTCTCATCACTCCAAAACTGGTTTGTCGTCCCCTCCCAGTTGCTCCCCAAGAGTGTGCCGGAGTCGGCGATCACGACATTGTGGGTGAACCAAAACGAGCGGTGCGGCTCAGCCCGGGTGCGCATCACGGAGTGATTCTGATTCCACGCGAGCAAGTTGTTCCGGATCACGTTGTCGCGCCCGTAATGCTGGTGGAAGCCGGCATCTTTGCACCGGTAAGCGACATTATTTTCCACCACGATTCCCGAACTGCCTTCGTCGGTGTAAAGCGCCCAGCCACCGTAGCGGTAGCTTTGAATGTCGCGGAAGAGGTTGTTCCGAATCACGGTGCCGGGCTGGGGGCCGAGCGTGTAGAAGCCACCCATGTCGCTAAGCCGCCCCTGCCCCACCTGTTCGACGAGGTTGAATTCGATCACATTGGCTCGGCAGGGAGTCGTTTCGTAGCCCCAGTTCCAGCCAACGGATATGCCCGTGTAATAGAGATCAGCGAGGTGGTTGTGCGCGATGCGATTCGTGCCGCTCTGGAAGATGATCACCCCACAGGCGGGCGCGAAGACCCGGCCCAACCGAACGAGTTCGTTATCGGTGACGACCTGAGAATGACATTCATCAAACGACTTGGCGTCTCGATCCCCCGGCTCTCCGATCCGCACCGCCCCACCGCCGATGTCACGCACGGTATTGCCGACAATCCGCCAATGTTGTGCGCCCCGGCCCAAATCAATCGCGTAGCCCGCCAGATTGGCAAAGACACAGTCTTCAACCACCCCGGCCACGGCGTGGGTCACCCGAAAACAGCCCCGCACTGGCACCGCCGACTGCGGCGAAATCATGCCCTCCGCCGGCATTTCGTAGTCGGTGTCGGCCAAGGTTAGGCCCATGAACTGGAGTCCACTCACGGGCTGCCCGGTCACCGCGTCGCCCTCCACGCGCACCACTTCGCGCAACCGGGGCGCCACGACCAGTGCTTGATTCGGATCAACCCCGGACGGCGCCAAGTAACTCAGCACGCCGGATTTCCGGTCCAAATACCATTCACCCGGCGCGTCGAGAGCCTCGGGCACATTTTCCACCCAGTAACGTGCGTCGGGTTCATCCATCCAGTAGGGGCGCGGACCACCGGGCAGCGTCGCAACACGCAACGCCGGATCAATCGCATGGATCGGCAACTGCAGGTCAGTCCACTTCATCAACATGATCAATCGGGCATCAGGCAGTTGGGCCCACTCGGGTTTCAAATCCCCGGCTTGGAACGGCAGCGTAATCGGCGACGTTTCGCCCAGCTTGCCGGCCGTGCGCAGGAATCCCGTATTCGGGGTGCGGGCCCTTTGCGCCCGTTGACCATCAACGAACAGTTGGTGAAAATACCACTGCCCATCGCGCACCGCCGGAATCGTCTGAGTCCAAAGGTCCGCCCGCTGAGCAGCTCGCCGCCAGCCCACCAACCGCCGGCCACCGCTCAGGACTGGGATCTGCCCGCGGCCTGCGCGGAGTGTGATGCCTGAATCGGCCGGCGTGAATCGAACCGGTTCAGCCAGCTCGTAGCGACCGCCGGCGAGTTCGATCGTGACCGCCTCACCCGGCTTGGCAGCACGCCAGTCGCGCCCCGCTTTCAGCGCGGCTGAAACGGTGGCCAACGGACTTCTCCGGGTGCCGCGCCCCGCATCGGAACCGGTGGGTGATACTTGGATCGTGGCCCCTAGCACGGCTGGACCCACGGCCAGCAGGAGAAGCAAACAGGTGCGCATACGGTGAACAGACCCGACGTGTCGGTTCGCCCCGCGATTCACCAAGATGCGCCGCAACTGAGCTTTGTTTCGGCCGAATTAGGGGCTTCCGGGGCGCTTGACGCGGCGCACGTCAGCCCGCGGTGGTGGTTTTTTCCGGGCTTATCCCTGACTCGGACCCGGCGCGTGGCTGGTTCGCGCAATTTCTCCCCGTTGACGCTTCCCCTACCCCTGTTAGCGTCGCGCCTCACTTTCCGGCGGTTTGCCGCCTGATTTCCACAAAAGACAGACAGCAGTTATGCCAAAAGCACCGAAATACGTTTATACTTGGGGTAACAATAAAGCCGACGGCGACGGGTCCATGAAGGCTCTCCTCGGCGGCAAAGGCGCGAACCTCGCCGAGATGACCCGGATCGGGCTTCCGGTGCCTCCCGGCTTCACGATTTCCACCGAAGTTTGCACCTACTACTACGCCAACAAGCGTTCCTATCCGAAGGAACTCCAAG
>CAIJLV010000233.1 GCA_903821635.1 uncultured Verrucomicrobiota bacterium
CACCGCGATTTTCTTCGGCTTTTGCTCTTTTTTCAGTCGCTGCAATGACCGCCGCCTGTGCCGCTGCGAGTTTGGGGGCATAATTGGTTGCCGCATCAGCCGACTCTTGTTCCAAGTCGGCACGCCTCTGGCCCAGTTCGGCAATTTTATCGACATCCTTCTGGGTGTAACCGCCCTTTTGTCTGCTCGCTGTTTGCCGCACCTGCTCCTGCTCGGCAGCGTTGGCCTGTAGCTCCTTCTTAATTACCTCCGGACTACGCGCGCCAATTTGCTGGAGCATCGACCGTGCGTTGGATTCCGTCCTGGTCGTAATCCCCACCGCCTCCTGTTTTCCTGCTGCCGTCTTGGCTGCTTGCTCATCTGCACCGTTGAGTGCGCCGATTTGGGATTGGGTGCGTTTAGTCCGGGCGCGATCTTGATTTCCGCCTGCTGCCTCGGGGTGTTGCTGCTCTGGGAGCGACCGGCTTTCAAGCGAATGAAGTGGACTTCAGTCGTGCCTGGCCCGCTGGTATGCGTGATCTTGGGAACCCTGCTGAATGAATTCTATGCCACCAGCATGCCGAATTGGCACCTGACCGCAGCTAAGGATCACTTGGTTGAATTGCCCGTAACCAGTTCGATGCAGGAGTTTTTGGGGATCTTCCGGTTCCCTGACTTCTCCAAGGTCCTTCGGCCGGAAGTCTGGATGGTGGCGATCACCATCGCCTTAGTGGGCAGCGTCGAAACGCTCTTGTGTCTCGAAGCGACGGACAAACTCGACCCTGAAAAGCGCATTTCGGACACCAATCGCGAACTTCGAGCCCAAGGGCTTGGAAACATGATTTCCGGGCTGTTGGGGGGACTGCCCATCACGTCGGTCATCGTTCGCAGTTCGGCCAACATCTATGCCGGAGCACGAACCCGGCTTTCGGTCGTCGTGCATGGTTTGCTGCTCTTGGTGTCGGTGGCCTTTTGTGCGCCGCTCTTAAACCGGGTGCCACTCTCGGCGCTCGCAGCGGTGCTCCTGATGGTGGGCTACAAGCTCTCTTCCCTGAAAATCATCCGCGAAGTATGGCGCCAGGGGGCGAATCAGTTCATTCCTTTTGCCGTAACCTTAGTGGCGATCGTGGGCACGGATCTGCTGAAAGGCATTGGCATCGGTTTGCTCACCAGCATCTTCTTTGTGATTCGAACCAACCACCACGCGGCGATCACCTTGGTGAGCGAAGATCGCAACTGGCTGATTCGCTTCAACAAGGACATTTCGTTCATTCACAAAGCCGAGCTCAAGCGGCGGTTGCGGGAGATTCCGGACGGGGCCAATGCGATTGTGGACGGCACTAAGGCGCTCTACGTTGACTTGGAAATCTACGAAACCATCAAGGAGTTCGAGACTGCTGCGACCTACCGTGGGATCCAACTGGAGTATCACAATTTTTTCGACAAACGACTAGCCAAGGCCTGATACCTGAAACCTCCTCGAGTCATGGAAACTTACAAACGGCTGCTACTGAACAACAAGGCGTGGGTTGAGGACAAACTTAACCTGAGGCCTGACTTTTTCACCAAATCCTCCGGCGTTCAGAAACCTGAATTCCTCTGGATCGGGTGTTCCGACAGCCGGGTGCCCTCGGAGGAAATCACCGGGGTCGAACCAGGTGAGCTTTTTGTTCACCGGAACATCGCGAATCTCGTCATCCACACGGATTTCAACATGCTGAGCGTGGTGCAATATGCCGTGGAGGTGCTACAGGTGAAGCACATCATCGTTTGCGGGCACTATGGGTGCGGAGGCATCCGCACGGCCCTCGGGCGTCAGCATCTGGGGCTCATCAATAAGTGGCTCCGCCACATCAAGGATGTCTATCGTTTGCATGCCGCTGAACTCGACGGAATCACTGACGAAAATGCCCGTTATGAGCGGCTCATTGAACTAAACGTCGAAGAACAGGTTCGGCACTTAGCGGAGCTTTCCTTCGTCCAGCACGCGTGGAAAAAAGAGCAGCGTCCGGTTTTGCACGGCTGGATTTATGACATCCACTCCGGCCACCTGAAGCAGATGAGCAAGATTGAGCCGGGGGAGATGCCCGATGATATTTATACTTACGAATTCCCCGACTGATCGGTCGGACCGGTTTGAGCATGGCTTGATGATTTGGAGCTGAAACCGCCTCTCCGAAAGTGGTTGTGCGGCTGAAATGGAGTCCTCGGTCGGGGCTGGACGGTCCTCTGCTTCCAAGTGCTCTCGCCGGTAGCCTTGAATCTTCCCATCTGCCTGGCTGAGGTTGCTTTTGGGTTCGATGACGCCCACGAAATCGGTCAGCTAATTTTGCCGGTATGGAGATTAGCAGTAGGCTCGCGCCAGAACTGGCTCCATTGAGAGTGGTGGATGGCGTTTGCCCTAGCCTTCACGCCAAGCTCAATCCCCGACACGATGGGCCTGCTCGGGATCCTCAAAATGTTCGGTTGAAACCATGGCCCTGCCGCTCAAATACAACTTCCGCAACGTGCTGGTGCGCTGGCGTGCGACCTTAGCCACGGTTTTGGGTATCGCCCTAGTGGTGGCTGTTTTTGTCCTGTTGCGCGCCCTAGCCCGCGGCATTGAAGCCAGCAGCGCCAATACTGGTGATCCCCGCAACATTCTCGTGGTGCGCAAGGGCTCCCAAGCCGAATCCGGCAGCTTGGTGACCCGCGAACATTTCCGCACGCTGCAATACTTCGAGGAACTGGCCCGCAACGAACAGGGCGAGGCCATCATCTCGGCGGAGGTGGTGCTGATCGTTAGCGCACCGCGGCGCGATGGCTCCGGCGAAGCCAACACGCTTATCCGTGGGATCACTCCCCGAGGCATCGAATTGCGCCCGCAGGTTCAGTTACTGGCGGGGCGATGGTTCAATCCGGGCCAGCGGGAAGTCGTAGTTTCAAAGCGATTGGCGGCGCGGTTTGGCGGCTTTGAGATCGGCGGCACCATCAAGGCTGGCCCCGCCCAACTCACGGTGGTCGGCCATTTTGAAGGGCAAGGCAGTGCTTTCGATTCCGAGGCGTGGATGGATGCCGACGAAGCGCGTTCCATCTTCGACCGCGATCAATACTCAAGCATTCTCCTGCGCCCACGAGATGCGGCCGCCGCCTCTCAGCTCATCGCCCGCATCGAAAACGATAAACGGCTCGCGCTCCGCGCCGAAAGCGAGGTCACCTACTACTCGAAACAGACGATGACCGCGACGCCGATCAAGATCTTGGCGGGCATTCTCGGGACTGCGATGTCCGTTGGCGCCGTGTTTGCCGCTATGAACACCATGTATGCCAGCGTCGCTTCCCGCACTCGGGAGATCGGCACGCTGCGGGTGCTCGGCTATTCGCGCCGCGCCGTGGTGCTCTGCTTCCTCATCGAAGGCAGCTTTCTCGCGGCCCTTGGTGGGGTGCTCGGTTGCCTGCTAGCTTTGCCCATGAATGGCTACGCCACGGGCACGATTGATTTTCAATCTTTCGCCGAGACGGTGTTCCAATTCCGCGTTACGCCTGAGTTAATGGCCATGGGCGTAGCCTTCTCCGTGCTCATCGGCTTGCTGGGCAGCCTCCTCCCCGCGTTGCGAGCCGCCCGCTTGCCCGTAATCTCTGCCCTCAAGTCGCTATGACCGAAGACCAGCTTCAGAAACTCCGAATCGCCTCGGAGCAAAAGCGCCGTTCCCGGGCCCCTCTTTGGCTCATCTTTGGAGGGGTGCTCGTCGTCACCGGGGTGGTGACCTATTTCGCCGTTCCCCGCGCTTCGGACCAGGTCCGTTCCGGAATGACTTCCAGTCGCGATGCGGCGACGAAAAAGGCTGAACGGGACCTCGCCGCTCGCGACCAACGGCTTGACGCGCTGCGCGGGTCCAACGGGGTCGGGAATGCCGCCTCGGCAGTGGACCCGGCGGCGGGAAAGGTCGAAGGCTCCGTGCTGACCGTGAGTGGTTACATTATTGCCCGCGAACGCATCGAAATCAGCCCGCGATTCATGGGCGTAGTGAAGTGGATTGGCGTGAAAAAGGGCGATTCTGTGACCAATGGGCAGACGGTGGTGCTGCTGGATGACGCCGAAAACCGAGCCCGACTCATCGAAGTCGAAGGTCAAATCGCCGGCGCGAAAGTAGCGGTCGAAAAGGCTGAGCTCGATTTGCGCCGGGCACGAGAACTCGTGGCGCAGCAAGTCGAGATGGCCAAGGTGCTCGACGACGCCCGGCTCGCCGTTGCGGCGGCCGAAGCGCAGGTAAAACAGCTTCAAGGTTCCAAGCAGCTCATCGAAACTTGGCTCGAATGGGGTGTAATCAAAGCCCCCGTCACCGGGGTCGTTTTGGAAAAATTGGCCGAAGCCAACGAACTGGTGACACCGCAAAACTTCGGCGGCACCCGTGGCCCGAGCACCTCGCTCTTAGCCGTGGCCGACCTGAATGATCTCCAAGTCGAAATTGATGTCAGCGAATCAGACCTAGGAAAAATTCGCCTCGGCCAGCGGTGCCGGATCAAGCCGGAGGCCTATAAGGACAAATTTTACGCTGGGTTCGTCGCCGAAATTGCTCCCGAAGCAACCCGGGCCAAGGGGACCCTACAAATTAAGGTTCAGATTCAGAATCCGGACCGCTTCCTGACCCCAGAGTTGAGTGCCCAAGTGGATTT
Source organism: uncultured Verrucomicrobiota bacterium (assembly GCA_903821635.1). Taxonomy (GTDB): domain Bacteria; phylum Verrucomicrobiota; class Verrucomicrobiia; order Limisphaerales; family UBA9464; genus CAIWAH01. The sequence goes on from CAIJLV010000233.1 coordinate 4,636, forward strand.
CCTTAGCGGCCAGTAGTTCCCGCGCCGGCTGGAATCGGTCTGAGTGGCGCGGCTCGCGGTCTACAATTGCCACGTTGGCAGGCGGCTAAGCAGGCTTGTGAGCAGGGATTCCACGGTTAGGTCCGCCAGCTCCGGACCGGCGGGCAACACAACAAACCGATCACTGTGCGGACGCCAGACCCGCGCATTGGTGGGCCCCCAGATTACCAACCCGGGTATTCCGACCGCCGCCGCGAGATGCGAGATGCCGGAATCATGCCCGACAAAGCCGGTGCAGCCGGAGAGAAAGGCGCCGAGTTGCGGCAACGGCAGCCCGCGCCGCAGGCGGATGCGCTCGGGCGAATGATGGCCGCTCGCGAGGCGCTCCAAGCGGGCGCCTTCGGCCTCCCCGCCGACCAAGACTAGGGACAGCGGTGTTTCTGTGAGCAAACGGCGAATGAATTCCCGCCAGTTGGACTCCGGCCAATTCTTCCGCTCACTGCCCGAACCCGGATGCAAAGCTAGGGTTGGCGTGGACAACGCCGGACTGGGGGGTGCGAACTTCAGGCGGGGTTGCGACTCCGCGTCGAAGATGGCGAGGCGTTGCAACGGTTCCAGCAGTTGCTCTGCGGCGTGCATATCCCGGTCCTCTTGCGGCCGGTGCGGCCCTTGGATCACTTGGGCTTTGCTAATCCGAGCCAGGTTGGTGCGGAAGATTTCGTCGGGATCGTAGAGGTAGCTAAAGATGACGTGGAATTCCGCGAAGTAGGATGCGAGTTCAAAATTCAAATCACCGCCCCGCGCAAAGAAGCCTGCTAAGGGCCGTGAATCGATCGACCGCATCGCGTCCACCCAGCCACCCGCTTCGGCTAAAGCAGCGATATGGGGATAGCCAAGCACTTCCAGTCTGAGGTCGGGAAATTGCCGCCGTAACGCCGCCATAACCGGCAGCGTGAGGATAAAGTCGCCGATCGCACCGCCGCGAATGACGAGGATCTTGCCCTGTGACATGCCGCCACGATGGCGGGGCATGTCGGGCGAAGGAAGCGGTAGCTTGGCCCGGTTGGAGGTTGGGTTCAATCCGGGCCTCAAGGGCTGCCCGAGTTCAATGGCTCGGCCTTAGATCTAGCGCGCGGCGGACTCCCGGGCCCAAATATCCGCAGCTAGAATCTGCTCCAGCGTCGGTCGCTCGGTGACTTGGTGCTCGTCCATCACGCGCCGGACTTTTTCGGTGATGCCGGTGAAGCTCAACTGGCGTTGGCAAAATTGTTCCACGGCGATTTCGTTGGCCGCGTTGAAGACTGCGGGCAGCGTGCCCCCGATCTCGCCGGCCCGGCGCGCCAGCAGCAGAGCTGGGAATCGGTCCGTGTCCGGTTCCTCAAAGGTGAGCGTGCCGATCTTGGCGAAGTGGGTTTGCACACGGTCGCTGCGCTGTCGGTCTGGGTAGCAGAGCGCGTATTGGATCGGCAGGCACATGTCGGGCGTCGAAAGTTGGGCGAGGAGGGCCCCATCCACAAATTCGACCATCGAATGCACAATGCTCTGAGGATGGACGACCACTTGCACGCGTGCCATTTCGATGTCGAACAACCAGCGCGCTTCGATCATTTCCAGCCCTTTGTTGAACAGCGTGGCTGAATCAATCGTGATCTTCCGCCCCATGACCCATGACGGGTGTTTTAGCGCCTGTTCCAGCGTGAGGTCGGGCAAAACCGTCTTGGGCCACCGGGTTGCATCGCGAAACGGACCGCCGGATGCCGTCAGCCAAAGGTTGCGGACGGAGGCGGGTGGTTTGCCGTCGAGGCACTGAAAAATTGCGGAGTGCTCGGAGTCCACCGCAAGCACTCTGACCCCGTGTTTGCGGGCTTCGTGCATCACCGTTTCCCCAGCCATCACGAGAATTTCCTTGGAGGCGACGGCGATGTCCTTGCCGGCGCGAATGGCCGCCAAGGCCGGGGCCAAGCCCGCGGTGCCCACAATGGCGATGAGCACGATGTCTGCCTCGGGCAAGGTCGCCAGCGCGATCAAGCCGTCGGTCCCGGACGAAACCCGAGTGCCCTCGCCGAGGGCGCTCTTCACCTGGTTCACCTTGGCGGCGTCGCTAATCGAGACAGCCATGGGCCGATGTCGGGTCGCCTGGGTGATGAGCAGGTCCACGTTGTTGCCGGCCGCCAAGCCGATGAGTTGAAGGCGGTCGGGTAAATCCTCGACGACTTTCAACGTGCTGGTGCCAATGGAACCGGTGCTGCCGAGCAGAACGACGCGCTTCATGCGGAAGGGCAAACAATGCCGGGCCCGAGCGCGACTTGGCAAGGCGGGCGGAAAAGTGATCTGGGCGTTTTACTGCGGCGGCAATAGGCCCCGCTTGCGCAGCATCGCGGCCATCACTTGATCCATCGCGTGGTCAGCCAACGGTTTGGTAATCTCGTCGAGCTGCGCTGTGGCGGCCTTCAGTCTCGCGGGTTCGCCCGTCTTAGTCTTGGGATTCTCCAGCGACAGCACGTTTTCAACTTCCTCCAGAGCCGCCTGCAACTGTTGTCGATATTCGGGGTCCAGCTCGGAGTCGTATTCGGCCATCGTTTTGCGCGTGGCGGTGATCGTTTCGCCGGCGCGAATCTTTGCTTCGATCCACTGCCGGGCGCGCAAGTCGTCGAAGGCGTTTTCCACCGACTCTTCGATCATCTTGTTCACCTCGGCATCGGTCACATCCACGGCCGATTTCATTTCTACGACCTTCTGGTGGCCGGTCTTCACGTCGCGGGCCAGCACATGGAGAATCCCGTTGGCGTCGATTTCGAATTGCACGCCCACCCGGGGAACGCCTTTGGGGGCGGACTCAAATTCCAGTTCAAAGCGGCCCAAGGACCAGTTGTCCCGCGCCCGTTCGCGTTCGCCTTGGAGCACGTGGATGAGCATGGAGCGCTGATTGTCCACCGCGGTGGTGAACAATTCACCGGCTTTCACCGGGATCGTGCTGTTGCGGTGGATGATCACATTCATCAACCCACCAAATGTCTCGATGCCGAGCGACAGCGGCGTCACGTCCAGCAACAGCATCGTCTTGAAACCGCCCGAAAGAATCTCCGCTTGAATCGCCGCGCCGAGGGCGACGGCTTCGTCCGGATTTTGTCCGGTATTGAGCTGCGGCCCCGGGGTGGTGTGGTAGTCGTCGCCTAGCCGGAGATCGCCCCGGGTTTCTGAAAAATCAACGCAGCCAAACCATTCCGAAACCAGCCGCCGCACCAGCGGCATCCGAGTTTGGCCGCCGACGAGGATGACCTGATGAAGATCCTTGGCTTCCAACTTGGCGTCGCTCAGGGAACGCAGGCAGTGGCCCTTGGTGCGCTCGACGAGGTCGCGGGTTAGCCGCTCCAATTCGTCGCGAGTCAGCCGGTAAGTGAAGCTGAAATCCGCCGTCAGGAATGGCAGCGAAACGTCCACTTCCGGCTCGGAACTGAGCCGGATTTTGGATTGTTCCGCGACCTCACGGATGCGACTGAGGAGTCCGTGGGTTTCGGCGCCCACAACCTTGGGGCCGCCGGCGTCAGCAATCTTCTGGGCGAGAAAATCGGTCAAGCGCTTGTCCAGATCGTCGCCCCCCAAGCGGGTGTTGCCGTTGGTGCTGAGCACCTGGAAGACACCCTGGTTCAATTCGAGAATGGAGAGGTCAAACGTGCCGCCGCCTAGGTCATAAACGGCGATTTTGGCGTGGTCCTTGAGTTTATCGAGCCCATAGGCCAACGCGGCAGCCGTGGGCTCGTTGACAATCCGCTCGACTTTAAGGCCCGCGAGTTCACCGGCCTTGATGGTGGCGTTGCGTTGCGCGTCGTTGAAGTAGGCTGGCACCGTGATGACGGCTCGCGTGACGGGTTCACCGAGGGAAGCTTCCGCGTCTTGCTTCAGTTTCTTGAGTATCTCCGCGGAGATTTCCTCAGGGCACCACGCGCGACCGTGCAGCGGGATTGTCACGGGGCCGGAACCTTCGCCCTGCACGGGATAGGTCACCAGCATGTCTTCCCGCGGAATATCGCTGCCGCGACGCCCCATGAAGCGTTTCACAGAATAGACGGTTTCGGCCGGTTTGAGCACCCTTACCCGGTTTGCCCGTTGGCCGACGACCGGGGGGACGTCCGGTCCCGGCACATGCACCACCGACGGCGTCAGGCGCCGCCCCTCGGAATCCGCAATCACATAGGGAATACCGCTATCCACGACGGCCACCAACGAATTGGTGGTGCCGAGATCGATGCCGACAATTTTGCTCATGAGCGAGCGGAAGGTGGGATACGAAGCCCCGTCCGGCAAGGTGCTCTGCGCAATCGTCCGACCGGCAAAAATGCACCGTGCCGGGAGCTCCATCCGTAAACGGCTGGGGCGGACGCTAACGATACTCCAATCCGCACCGGTAAAGTCTCGCCCCGCCGCCGCCGATGAACCCAGTAATCCGGCTAACGAATGGCCGGGACTACTCCGATGGACTGGAACTCTGCCCGCTTACTCGTGCTTCCGCTGCTCTTGGCCGTGGGGTTCAACTTGGATCTTTGCGCCGCCGGCCCCAGCACTCCACCCGCCGGCGACAAGCTGTCGAAAATGCTGCGCGAGGCGGCGCTCGCGCTCTTGCAGGAGGGGAACCACCGCTTTGCGCAGGGGCGGCCCCAGCATCCGAATCAGGGAACCGAGCGCCGGGTGGATGTTGCGCAAAACGGTCAAAATCCCTTGGCCACGATTTTGGCCTGTGCTGATTCCAGTGCGCCGGTCGAACGGATCTTCGACCGCGGGGTGGGCGACCTGTTCGTGGTTCGCGGGGTGGGCAATGTGGCCACCGAAAGCGAGCTCGCGAGCATCGAATACGGCGTGAATCAACTGCAAACCCCGGTTCTGATTGTGCTCGGGCATACTCAGTGTGGGGTGGTCAGCGCCGTGGTTCAGGGCACGGAATTTCACGGTCATCTGCCCACACTGGCGGCCCTCATCAAGCCGGCCGTGGCCTACGCTAAACCCGCTGCGGGAAGCGACCAACTCGGCGCCGCGATCAAGGCGAACGTCTGGTCAACCCTCGAACGTATTCTTACGGAATGCCCGGACGTGAAGGCCCGTGCCGACGCTGGCCAACTGTCGGTTCAAGCGGCGGTCTATCATCTCGATTCAGGCACCGTGGAGTGGCTGGGCTCGCCGTCAGCGGCGGGTTCCGAGGGTCACCGGGGCGTGACTGAAACGGTGACGCCCGCGAACGAGCACGCGGTCAAGGCTCCGTCAGCGGTTCCCGAACCAGCCGTCCATGTATCGGTGGCGACTCACCCTGAAACCCGGGCCGAAGAACCGGAACATAAGCCCGCGCAGGTTCGGCCAGTCCCCGCTGCGAGCGGGAGCCTAAAACCCTTCCGACCGGCCCTGCCCGAGGAAGATTCGCTGCTCTTGAATCCGCCAATCTCGGGCACCGCGCCGATTGGCGCGGTGGTCAAAAAGCCAGCGGCCGTCCACAAGGCACACTGAGCCCGAACGGCCGGCGGAGAATTGCCGTCCCGAGATTGAATCGCCTTTGCCCGGGCCGGGTTTGCTCCAATCCTCGCCCGATGTCCCATCGTGTTGACCGAAGTAAGGACGGAGGCCCGGGGCGTTGGTTGCCCTTTGGCTTGGGCCAAACCAAGCCCAAACATTTTCGCGACATGGCCCAAGTGGTTTGGCGCAATCGCGACAACCTCGGCTACGCATGGCAGGTCATTAGCCGGGGCGTGTGTGATGGCTGCGCCCTCGGGGTCGCCGGGTTGCACGACTGGACCCTCGAAGGGGTTCACCTGTGCATGACGCGCCTGAATCTGCTGCGGCTGAACACGATGCCGGAGTTTGACCACGGGTTGCTCGCAGACTTGGCTGCGTTCCAAACCAAACTGGCAGCGGCGCGGCCGACTTCAGACCGTCCCGGTGCGGCCGCTTGGGATAACGCCCAACTCCGCGAACTTGGCCGACTCGCCTATCCGATGCTCCGCGAACGCGGCGAGCCCGGGTTTCGGCGCATCTCTTGGGATGAAGCCAACCATCGCCTCGCCCGGCGTTTGCGGGTGGCCGAGCCGAACCGGATCGCCTTCTTTGTGACGGCCCGCGGCGTGACCAATGAGGTTTATTATGTGGCCCAAAAAGTCGCCCGTTTCCTCGGCACCAACCACGTCGATAACGCGGCTCGCTTGTGTCACGCACCCAGCACCGGCGCGATGAAATACGCCGTCGGTTACGCGGCGAGCACGTGTAGCTATCGCGACTGGTATGGCACGGACCTGATTGTTTTTTTCGGCGCCAATCCCGCCAACGACCAGCCGGTCACGACCAAATACCTGCACGAAGCCAAGCAGCTCGGCACTCGAATCGCCTTGGTGAATCCCTTTTTGGAACCCGGCCTGAAACGGTATTGGGTTCCGAGCTCCGCCCCAAGTGCGCTCTTTGGCACGGATCTCGCCGATTGGTGGTTTCCCGTCGCGCAAGGTGGTGACATCGCCTTCATCTACGGCGTGCTCAAGGAGCTCATCGAGCATGGTGGCGTTAACGATGAGTTCATCCGGCAACACGTTGAAGCCGCTGGTTGGGCGGAGCTTCAGGCGCATTGTGTCGCGCTGCCTTGGGCCGAGTTGGAGCAGTCGGCGGGTTTGCCCCGGAGTTCGATGGTCGAATTTGCCAACGTGCTCCGCGGGGCCAAGAACGCGGTCTTTGTGTGGAGCATGGGCATCCCGGCCGGCTGGA
>CAIJLV010000234.1 GCA_903821635.1 uncultured Verrucomicrobiota bacterium
CAAGAGTCGCATCGTCCTCCGCCACAAGCACTCGTGTCGGGGGCACGGTTGAAGCCACCGGCGCGGCACGCGATGAAATTTCACCTGATAAATTTGCCATGATGCTACCCAGAAAAAATACCTATTACCCCACCAAAAAAAATAGCGATTAGTGGCTATCTAAGTCCTGAGTGGTGCGCAGGGGGGCGTTGGTGAGCGCGAAAAAGTCCACAAAAAGCAGGCTCGTTCACCCGGAGAATATAGGTAGGCTGCCCCTGATTAAATACGTAACCATAATTGTTCGTTGAGCATAGTAGCCCAATCTGTGGCATTGTCTCGTTGATCTAATTATTAAGTCAGCGAGAGCACTTTTTGCGATATGAACAATGAACTGCGAGTGGCCTTGGTGGAAGACGATGTAATTTTCGCGGAGGTGGTCTCGGAGCACTTGGCTTCAGCCATCGGGTTTGGCCCGGTTTCCGTTTTCCACACCGCAACTTCGGCCCTTTGGGAAATTGCGCGATCTACCTTCCACATCGCGTTGATCGACCTGCGGTTGGGCGGAATGTCGGGCTTGGAATGCATCCGGCGGCTGCGGGAGAAGGAGGTGACGACCAAGCTTCTCGCCTTCACGTCCTCCGACGATCCCGACACAATCGTCGAAGTGCTGAGGGCAGGAGCCGACGGTTACCTGCTCAAGAATCAGCCGATGGCGGAACTGGTTCCGTCCTTGATGAAGATGTGCACCGGTCGGCCGGTCGTCTCCGAAGCGCTTTGGCCCAGTATTTTGAAGTCGTTCCGCGGCGCGCCCGCGCCCCGCCTCCAAAAGCTGACCCGCTCTGAACAAAATGTGCTCGCCCTCACAGCCGAAGGCTTGGACTGCAAGACGATCGGCCGTCGTTTGGGCATCAGCGTAAACACGGTTTACGTGCACAATAAACGCATCATTCGAAAAGTAGGGGTCGGGAACCGCAACGCGGCGGCGGCGGTGCTTCGAAAGCAGACGAAAGAAACTGAAGCGTTGCCGAGTCAAACGCCGACTTGATGATACACTTATCCGGCGGTCCCCGTGGCCTCCTCAGCGGGTTGTTCGCCGTTCAATCCACCAATTGGGCGGTGATGAACATGACGAGTTCCCGCCGTCGACTTGAGTTGACGCGGCCTTGGAACAGTTTGCCCAAGAGTGGGATGTCGCCGATTAACGGAACCTTGCGGTTAATTTCACTGGTTTCGTTCTGGATCAGTCCGCCCATCACAATTGTTTCTCCGCTGCGGACGCGAATCAGTGTCGAGGCCTGCTTGATGTCCAGAACCGGGGCGGTCGTGGTGCGGGACGGAGAGAGGCGAGTCTCGACCAGCGAAGTCAAGACGGGGGAAATATCCAAGGTTATCCAATCGTCGGGGGCAATTTGAGGTGTAATGGCCAACACTGTTCCCACCGTCACCGTGGTCACTTGATCCTCTTGGATCGTGGTCGTGGAACCGGAGGTGCTCCCGGGCAGGAAGACGCTGTTGCGGGTGAAAAATGGAGTTTCGGCGCCGACTTTGATCAGGGCGGTCTGATTGTTCAGCGTCCGAATGCTGGGTTTTGAAATCACTCTCACCTCACCCTGTTCCTTGAGCGCCTGGAGGAGAACCTTGGTATTGTCATTCTGAAACCCGGCTGAAAATGCGCTTGGCTTCAGATCAAACCCGCCCCCAGCGGTGAGTAGGCTGGGAGCCCCCGCGACGGTGAGTTTGCCGCCGTAAGTTTGCGCCGCGTGCTGCCAGTCCACCCCGAGCTGAAATTGGTCATTGAGAATGACGTCGTAAAGTTTGGCCTCAATGTTCACCTGCCGATGCACGGTCTTCTCCATGCCCTCCAAGTAGGAGGCGACTCTCCGCAGTGCCGTCGGCCGGTCGGTGACTTGGATGATCCCTGCCGTCATGTTGATCGCTAGGGTCTGTTTGCCTCGCTCCGTCAGCAGTTGCATGAGCTCCTCGCGCAACTCTTTCCAGAAATCGACAAAGTTATCCTGCTGTAAGTTGATCGCCGAGCCGCCTTGCCCGCCGCCGCCTGCCCCCGCTGCTCCAGCGCCACCACCACCACCACCACCACTCCCCGCGCCGGAAGCGAGGGTCGCCGAACTGCTCCCCGTGCCCTTTCGGGTAAGCCGGAGATAATTCAGCCGGAACAGCTTGGTCTCAGCGGCTTGCACCAAAATGAGCTCCCCCTGCTGGCTCCAAGCGCAGTCGCTCGCGAGCAGCAAGGCGGACAAGGCATTGGTCAGCGGTAAGTTTTGAATGTCGATGGTCACCCGCCCGGAGACATCGTGGTCAGGAATCACATTGAGTCGATTGGCCCGCGCAAAAAGGGCCAAGGCGGTTTTGAGTTCGACGTCTTGGGCGCGGAACGAAAACAGTTGTTTCCCCGCCATCTGCTGTTCGGCCAGCCCGGGGGGGGGTAGGGATGGAACCGGAACCGCGGTTGGAGATTGCAATTCAGCCCCGCGCCCGAGGGCGAGCTGGCCGGCGAAGAAAACAGCGAACAGCCACCGGTTGGCAGCGCCGCAGGGGCTGAATGATAAGGCACAGGTGGGGGCATTCATGGCGCAGGGGCTGGGGGCGGATTGGCGGGGGCGTGGGGCGGAGGCGGGGCGTTACCAGAAATGAAATGGAGTTCTTCCACCCCATGGGGACCGCGGACCAGCACCCGATCACTTTGGATCGAAGTTACGGTGAAACCTCGGAAGGCATCCCCCTCCGTCACGATTTCTCCGTTGATGGCCACGAAAAAGCCATCGGACTGCCGCCAAATCGCTTGCAGCTCAAGCACTTCGGTGGCGGCAGTTGCCAGCGTGTTGGAACCTCCGCTCTGAGGTCTGAGAAATGGATTGCGGAGCTTCTGTTTCAGCCGTTGGGGAAACCAGGTGGCAAAATAAGCTCGGTCCAGCGGAACCAAGGCTTGAGCCGCCGGTTCTGGGTTCCGCGCGGCGGTCTGAGTTCCAAGTTCGGCCGCCGGGGCGAGTTTGGCGGCTGGCGCTGGGCTTTCCGGACGCATTGGTAGACCGGTGGCCAGCGCACTCGCGGCTTGGCGTTGCCTGCGCTTTCTCAGGCTTGGCTCCAACAAATTGAGGGCCAACGCCGCCAGTGCGGTCGCCGCCAAGATTCCAACTACCAGCCGGCTTTGCAGCAGCTTCTTCATGGGGCTGACTTTCCCACCCAGAGATGCAGGTTCACACTCGCCTGCACCCTGGCATCCCCACCGCCTTGAAGTTCCAATTGGACGACATCAATCCGGGCTGCGGTGCCCGCCAAGTGCTGACACAAGTGGAGGATTTCTTGGTAGGCATCGGGCTTAATTCCTTCCGGCGTCGGCCAACGGGCGACCAGTTCGAGCCGGACCGGAAAGAAGGCTAGGCCAGGGTTTTCAGCCGGCTCCACGGGCTGACCGAGCTGGGACTCAAGATCAAACCCGTCCGCTTGGGCCCGTTGCTTGAGGCTACTGATCCAGTTGGTCAGGCCGGTCTCGGGTAGGACAAATTCCTGTTCTTCCGCTTTCAGGCGCGCCAACAGCTGCGAAGCGTTCTGCATGCTCAGGCCGGAACCGAGCTGATCCAATTCTTGGCTGAGTCTTTGGACCGAACGATTCACCTCCTGCGCGCGGATTTTCTCCTGCGCGAGGCGGCGAAAACTCCACGCTAGCAGCAGTAATGAGGCGGCGGCAACGGCCGCCAAAGCCGCCGGGAGAAGCCGCCGGGCGAGAGCGCGCCACGCGGCGGGAAGAACGTGTGTCGGTAGGCCCCTCATCGAACCCAGCCTTCCAGTTGGAAACCTAAGCTCCCGCCATATTCTCCGCCCCGCCCCCCGCCTGCGAGGAAGCTTCCGGGGATGGGGCGGGCGGGCCGCTCGGGCCGCCGGCCGCTGCCTGCCCCACTTCGGCGCTGCTGGCCCGCCATCCAACCATCGGGCGGGGGATCTGCTTCAAAGGGTGCCCTCCCCGTCAGAGACCGGCTCTCGATCTGAGCGTGCAGGGGACCGTTGCTGAGTCGTGCGGTGAATTGGGCGAAGGAGTGTTGAAGCAGTTCCGAGCTGGGCTGAGCGCCGTCTGGCCCCGCTGCAAGCTGTCCCTGGATCCGAAACCGCCACGCCGCACCCTCTTGGCTGATCGAGGCCCCGGTCAGCTGCAGTTGAACGGGGCAGATGTCCTCTAGGTAGACTAAAAACCAAGCGGCGATGGAGGGCAGTCGCTGGTCCCGAAGCGCTTTGATTGAAAGCCGATATCGCTCCATCGTTTCCTGCAACCGTTGGAGCTCCTTTTGCGTGCCCTGCAGGTTAAGGGTTGAGGTCTGGAGTTGGGCAATCGTCTGCTGCTCCTCTTTGATCACGCTCTGGAAATGCATGGCCACGAGCACCGAGTTGAGCGCGAGCAGCCCCGCTGAAATCGTCGAGAGCCTTAACCAAGCCCGGCGTTTGGGCTCAGCCAACTGAGCCTTTGAAATTAGGTTGGGTGCCTGAGTGGAAGGCCACTGGGCGACTTGGCGGGCCCAAAAATGGGGTTCAGAAGCGGGCGGGTAGGCTTCGGCTCGCAGGTTTAGCCCCGCCGCCAGCCGCTGCAAGGCTTCCGGCGGTTCTCCACCCAAGGTCCATACTCCGGCGACCGTCCCCTCAAGTTGTTGGCCGGCAAACAGCAGGGTGCGCTCAAGTTCGGTGAGTAAGCGTTCGGGTTGGAGTGACCAGCTAGAGTTGATGGTTCGCGCCACTAACAGGCTACCATCCGTCCGTCCCAAGAGCACCGGCGTCAGGCCATCGAAATCGGCGGTGGCCATTACCAGAGCCTGTGGGGTTGGGCTCAGTTTGCCCAGTTGCGCCTGCATGATGCCGAGCACCGGCACGAGGGCGACCAACCGCAGTCCGGCCGCCGCGCAGGCTCCAGTCAACTGTTCGAGCAACGACTGCGGCAGCACGTGCAGCAAAAGTCCTTGCCCGCCTTGGGTTCGGGCGATGCCTTGGACCGCCCAGACGGCCGACTCCTCGAAACTTTTCAGCCGCTCGACTTGGGCTTTGAGGTAGGCGGTCAGGAGCGCCCCCTTGGCCGGCGGGGCTTCGACCTGAAGCTGGAGCAGGCGGGGATGGGCGAGTCCAAGGGACACCTCGCGGCCGGGGAACCCGGTCTGGGCCACCACCTGGCGGAGGAGCTCGGGTAAACCCTCGAGCTGAGTGGGCTCGAGGGAGGCCTCAAATACGCGGGGCTCCTTGCCCCGCACGTAAGCGACGGCTCGCAGTTGCCCGTTGAGCCAGCTCACGCCCAGTGAGGTGAGGCGGCTGGTGCCTCCGTCCAGTTCGAGCCGGGGCCGTCTTTGGGCCTCACCTGAGCCGTCGGAGATCGGCAAAGCGGGGGAGCTGGGGGCGGTTTTATTGAGCTTTAACATCCGGAGTTGAACCTCATTTGACACCGGCCTTAACCAAATTCACCGTATGGTTAGCCATTTCCAAGTAGGCCGACCTCAAGTTGGCCCAAGTCGGGCCGAAATCGGTGGAGCCCGCAGCGACCCAATCATTGTAGCGGCCCAGCCAATTCGTCATGGCGAAATAAACGTGGGCCCCAGTCAGATTCCCCCTTCCCGGAGCGCTGATAAAGGCGGTGGCGGCGGCCTGCAAATCTGGACCTACGAGAATCTTTTCACTCACGGCCAAGAGCATTTGGCCCCGCCAGTTCCCCGCCTCGAACGAATAAGAGGCGGGGTATTTGACTACTTCCCGCGCTTGCACGGCCCCATCGCTGCCGTGCAGGCCGAGGACCGACCCGGCCAGTAGGTGGGTGAAAAATGGCACCGAAGGTAAGGGCTGATTGCTCGAACCGTTGACCGAAAATTGACCCTGGAATTCGGATAAATCGTTCAAAATGACCGGTTGAAACAGTGATCGAAGATCAATCCGGTGGACGAGCAGGTCTTCGCCGGAGCCCGGCCAATTCCAGCCCGCCGGAATTGCTTTGTCGGGTAGATCCCACAGTTCGTCGTAAGCGCTTGCCGTGAGGCTGGAACCACTCAGCAGTTCGGCCGGTAGTGCCGGGCCGAGGCTCGAAATTAGCAGTAAACGGGGGCGGACCGGCGGTAGGGAGCCCAAGGCAGTCTGCGTGTAAGGCGGTTGGTTGGTCCCTTCAGGACCAACGCCAAATCGGGGGTCGATGAGGACCCCCCGTTCGTTACCCCGCGGATTGGTGGTCACTTCGCTCGCGAGCAGTCCCATGGTGGCGGCCAAGGTGGGGCCCCAGTTTGTTGGCCCCGGAATTTGCCCCCGGCGCGTGATGGTATGTTCCAGTCCGGAATCCAATTCCCGCAGCAGGCCGAGCTCGCGCTCGCGGGCTAGGCGGTCGGTTTCACGGAGAAGCAGGGGCGCCAGCGCCGCCGACAACACGGCCGCCACCATGAGGACGGCGACGATTTCGAAGAGGGAGAAACCGGCGTCTCGCGGGCCACACCGTAAAATTCGTGAAGAATGACGCATCGCGGGGTGACCTATCTTGATATGGTGGTCATGGTTTGTAGCCCCGCTTGGAGCTCACTCATAATCCCTGCCCAGTTGATGTCAGCTGAACTGCTGAATCCGGCTTCCGCCCAGAGCGCATAAGTCGACATGAACAGGTGGAAAGAGTGCATGATCGCCTGTGGGCTGCCCGGAGTTCGCAGCGGCGGGGGAGGCAGGGAGGTATCGAGAAACTCTTCGGCCAGAACTATCAAGCTGCTGTCCTCGGTGGCGGCTTCGCGGCCCCGGCGCAGTCCCCGGGTCCACTGGCCCCCTTGAAAAGAAAAGCTGACATCTTCAAACACAAATTCGGAGCCCTGCAACGTGCCGTCGGCGTAGCGGAGGTTCAGGACTGAACCGGTCAGCAACCAAAGCTCTCCGGTCTGGAAGCTGGCCAGCGCGGCGGGGGTGGCCGTGCCCACCGAGTGGGAGGCGGTGACGAGATCGTGATTGTTGAGCAGCACCCGCTTAAAGCGGCTGCCGAGGTCCAACCGGACGCGCAAGAGGTCCTCGGCGGTCCCCGGCCAATCCCCCGGCCACCCAGTCGGAAACGTCCCGGCGGGCGCGTCCCATAAGGCCTCGAAACTGATGTGGGTGAGGTCCGGCAAGGCGGACGCCACACTGGAGAGCAGGATGAAGCGCACTTGGGCGGGCTCCAACGACCCCACTGACGACTGAAAGTAAGGCACGAACCCATTGGTTTGCGGGCCGATCCGGCAATTCGGATCGACGAGCAGCGCCCGGCTGAGGCCCTGCCGGTTAGCGGCTACGGCACTGCTGGGCACCACCAATTCTTCGGCGATCACAGTCATCCAATTGCTGACGCCGGGCACCGCCAAGTTGCGTGCGACACTGCGTTCCAAGGCTTTGATCTGTTGCGTCAGTTCAGCGGCTTCACTATCCCGGTTTGCCTGCTTCATTCGCCCGAGGGTGGTTTGGGCTGCGGCCCCGAGAAGCAGGGACAGGATCACCAAGCCGCCCAGCAATTCGACGAGTGTAAAGGCCGCCCAGCGGGGCCGGAAACTCACGCGGCGAGTTTGATCCAGGTGCCTCATGGCCTCAGCGGATGCCCTGCATCAATGACATGATGGGCATCAAAACCGCCAAGGCGACAAAGCCGACGATGCCCACCAAGATGAGGATTAGGGACGGTTCGAGCACGCCGAACAGTTTCTTGATTCGGCGCGGCACGGTGAGGTTGTAATAGGTGGCCACATTTTCCAGGGCCCGATCCAGATTCCCGGTGCGTTCGCCGAGGACGACCATGCGGATGAACAAAGGGGGGAAAATGGCATGACGCCGCATGGCTTCGCTGAACGTGGCCCCGTTCTCGATTCGGTCGTGGATGTCCCGCAGCGCAGCCGAAACCAGCGGGCTGCTGACCAATCCCTCGCACAATTTCAGGCTGTTGAGAATGGTGACCCCCGAGCGGTAGAGCAGCCCCAAACTCTGGGCAATTTGGGACATGGCTAGCATGTGGTTGAGCGGCCCAAAGACCGGCAGGTTGAACTTGAGGTGGTCGAAACCGCGGGCAAAGCGGGGGGACCAGCGGCGAGCCAAACCCACACCCACCGGGGTCACCAACAGGAAAGGGAGCCAGGCCCAAAACGTGGACTTCAACAGGTCGCTGATGCCGAACACTAAACGAGTTGGCGCCGGCAGCGGCACCTTGGCCACGACCAGTAATTGGGCGAAGCGGGGCACAACGAAAGTAAACAGCAGCAGGACAAACGCGCCGACCAGCAGGGAGACGATCAGCGGATACAGGGTGGCCTGTCGCACGTCGGCGGAGATCTGGTCTTGCCATTCGAGGTGGCGCTTCAGCTCAGCCATGGATTCCGGCAGCGAACCGCTGGCTTCACCCACCCGGATCAGGCTGATGAAATGGCCGCCGAACAGTTTTGGAAACGTTTCCAAGGCTTCGTGCAATCTTTTCCCGCCTTCAACCTCGGACCGGAGGGTATCCAGCACGGCCCGAAAGCCCGCGTGTTCGCAGTCTTGCGCGGTGATTTCCAGCGCCTGCACCATGGGCACGCCCACTTTGGTGAGGAAATCCATCATCGTGCAAAAACTGATGAGCTGCCGCCGCCGGGTGCCCGCCCCCAAACGAATGGATCGGTGGGAGCGACGCTGCTCCGAGGGGGTCTTGAGCAGCGGGGCGGCCGTTTGCGCTTCTACCAGCCAGATATCGAGTGCCCGCAGCCGTTGCTCCAATGACTCGGCATCCGCGGCGGCCAACGCTCCCGTGACCGAGTGACCATGCTGATCGATGCCAGTATAGTTGTAGGTCCTCACCGGCTCAGATTCACGTTGGCCGAGTGACTCTCAGGAGTTCACTCAAGGTGGTGGTTCCCGCAAATGCATGCCTCAGACCGTCCTCGAACATGGTTTTCATGCCGCCGGCCCGCGCTAGCCGAAGAAACTCATCACTTCCGGCGCGGTCGACGATCGGCCGGTGAAACGAGTCATCTACTTTCATTAGCTCAAATATCGCCTGCCGCCCGCGATATCCTGAGCCGCTGCAATGCGGACAACCACGGGCCTGCCAAAGCTGTGGCTTCGTTCCCGCCGGAGGCACGAGCCCCACCTCGGAAAAGCCCTTCTCGGGGTCCGCCAGCGGCTCCCGGCAGCGGACGCAGAGTCGGCGCACTAGCCGTTGGGCCAGCACGGCGACCAGAGCGCCGGGCAGCAAAAAGGGCTCCACCCCCATGTCCAGCAGGCGCGGAATGGCTCCGGGCGCATCGTTGGTGTGCAGCGTCGAAAAGACCAAGTGCCCCGTCAGTGCCGCTCGCACCAGCAGTTGAGCGGTCTCGGTGTCGCGGGTTTCGCCCACCAAGATGACGTCCGGATCCTGCCGCAGCAGGGCGCGCAGGCCGGTGGCAAAAGTGAGCCCCACCTCTTCCCGGATCTGGGTCTGACGCAACCCAGGGCGTCGTAGTTCCACCGGATCTTCCAAGGTGAAAAGGCTGTGCTCGGCGCTGTCGATCTGGCCCAAGAGGGTGTAAAGCGTCGTCGTCTTGCCGCTGCCCGTGGGGCCCGTGACGATGATCACGCCGTAGGGCGAATCGAGGGCCTGCCGCAGCGTCGCTTCGGTCTCCGGATCCATGCCCAAGGAAGCGAGCGAGGCCACCTGACTGCCGGTATCGAGAATTCGAACCACCACGCTTTCCCCGTGCTGCGTGGGCAGGCTGGAGACGCGCAGGTTGATCTGTCGGCGCTTCACGAACACCGAAGCTCGTCCGTCTTGGGGCAGGCGGTCTTCGGCGACATCCATCTCCGCCAAGATTTTCATCCGCGCCACCACCGCCGATTGCAGCGCTTTAGGAACCAGCAGATCGGGCCGGAGCTGACCATC
>CAIJLV010000235.1 GCA_903821635.1 uncultured Verrucomicrobiota bacterium
AGATCCGTTTATTTTTAAGGCTATCCAGGAATACCTGCTCTTTGTCAGCCGCCTGCGGCGCTTTGTTTAGGTCAATACATTGGCTAAATGAGTCGCGCTTTGTGTTCTCAAACACGAAGGCACATGCTTGAGCGACCTTTGAGTTTAATTCAGGGAAGCTGTTGTATCCAATTTGTATCAGGGTCACGAGGAATTGATTAGCTAAACAGCTATTTCTCAACTCTTCGTATGAAGAAAGGGACAGCCAACTTTGCATTGTGACCATGGCAACCAAACCATTGCTTTGGACTGCTCTCAGGTTTCGCTCGATGAACATCGCAAAAAGGTCATTTTTGCTATTTGGGTAGTTTTTCTTGGCCCAGATGTTGAGCTGCGCATTCATTCCTTTGCTCCCCATATACGGCGGATTGGCCACGACAACGTGATACCGCTGCGTGAGCGTCGCGGTTTGTTGGAGCACGCGCAGGACTTTGAGGTGCGTGGCCGCGACCATCAGGTCGCTCGAATCCATGGCAGATTTTCGATTTATGATTCGAGGGCGAACCGATTGCATCTCCGCCTCGCTGAGGCAGGGCTGAATGAGCGAACCGAAGTTCTTGGCCTCATCGAACTGGTGGAGCAGGCGATTAAAATCCGAATGGAGCGCGGACGGCTGCACGCCCAAGGCCTTAAAGTAGGTCGAGAGTTCACCCTCCTCGAAACGCACGTCCTGCAAGGCGATGACCTGCGGCGGGACGAAGCGGCGGAAAAAACGATTGTCGCTGCCCCGCGCCTTCATCACGAGGGCGAAGGCAGCGAGGGCGGCGGCACGGTCGCAAATGTCGATACCGTGGAGATTATGTTTTAAGATTAGGCTGGGGATTTCCGGCGCGTCGTAGCCCTCCTCCTCGTAAATCGCATAGAGCAGGTCGTAGGCGTAGGTCAGCATGTGCCCGCTGCCGCCGGCCGGATCGAGGAGCTTGATCTCTTCGGGCTTGATGATTTTGAGGAAATCGGTCTCGGCCTCGCCCTCGATGTAGTAGGGCATTTTTTCCCGCAGCCGGGACGTGGGGCGATTGAGCAGCCAGAGGCGGCCCAAGGAGTTTTCCACCAGATAACGGACGATCCAGTGCGGGGTGAAAAGCTGGGTGACGGCGGGGATGTCCTCCGTCGGCACAGCCGCTTTTCGCGCCATGACCGCGTCCTTCTTCTCCGAAACATAAAATTGGTAGAGCCAACCGATGACCTCGACATCGCGGCAATCGGCGTCGGCCAGCTCGGTGCGGAAGGGCTTTACGACGGATTGCTCGGTGAGCAGATCCTCGGGCAGGAGTAGCTCGGTGGCGTCGCCCAGCTTCTCGAAGAGGAAGGGCATCAACCGGTGGTAGTAGTGGCAGGCCGCAACCAACAACATGCGGTAGGCGGAGCCTTCCTTGCTGGCGGTGGGGATGGCACCGGAGAGCACTCCGTCAAAAGTCTCGGCGGTATCGAGCTGGGCCCGGAGATCGGCATCGAGCACCCCGGCACGGGCCTGCTGGAGCACCTCGGGCAGCGTCTCCTGCGCGCTGGCGGCGGTGACGACACGGGCACCGAAGGGGTGGTAGCCGTTGGCATCCATGAAACGCAGGGCGGCGAGGCGGTTGAACCAAGTGTAAGCGACGCGCTCGACCAGCGCATCGCGTCCCTCCAGCGCCAAGGCCTCCTTGAGCGCCTTCACCTGCGCGCCGCGTTGCCGCAGTTCGGCGGAGTCGGTGCGGAGCACAAAATCGAGCCGCAGCTCGATCTGCTTGCGCAACTCGCGCCTGGCGGTCTGGGCGAACGACTTGAGGGCGTTTTGATTCATGCGCGAACGGAAGCGGACGGGGAGACGGGGAGACGGGGGCGGCGGCGGGGGTCAGAGCGTGATGCGTTTACGGGCCTTGATTTCGGTGGCGTAGGCGGCGCGGAGGGCGGCGACGTAGGCATCGAGATCGGCCTCGGTTTCGATCACGGTCTTGGCGAATTTCACCGGGATGCGCTGGGCCGCGACGTAGGACTGCGGGGCTTCGCCCCCTGACCGCGTTTCGCCGGCGGCCTTGCGTTGGGCGGCGATCAGCTCGGCGCCGCGTTGCAGCTGGGCGGGTAGCAGCTCCTGCGAGACGCGGCTGGCAACCTGGTGGATGACGGGGACGAGCCGCTCGGCCCCGACGGAGGTCGTGGCGGTCGTGAACGGCGCGAGGATGGCCTGTTGCTGGTCGGCGGAGAGCCGGGCGAAATCGGCGGCGGTGCGCACGCTGTCCGCGGCTTGGCCGATGGCGGTGGTCGCCTGCT
>CAIJLV010000236.1 GCA_903821635.1 uncultured Verrucomicrobiota bacterium
GCACGAGTGCCGCTGCGAACACCTCGAAACCCAGTTTCTGGATCGAGGCCAAAACGATGACCGCGAGTCCGGCAGCGGGCCCGCTGACGCTGAGTTCGGAGCCCGAAAACAAAGCCACCACCAACCCGGCGACGACGCCCGCAATAACTCCGGAAAACAACGGTGCTCCGGAAGCCAAGGCGATGCCCAAGCAGAGTGGCATCGCCACCAAAAACACCACCAAACCGGCGGGAAGATCACGTTGAGCGGAAGTGAACGATGGCCAAGTAAAGTGTTTTGAAACCATTGTCTAAAGAAGGGTCGACAACACTGAATCGGGATCGGTTACTGTCAAATGGCGACCGAACATTTTTTGGCATTCGAAACCCAAGTTTATCGCCAATGGTGGGCGGAAAACGATGGCGTGTAACCTCGCCGATTCTTCCCGGCGGCCAAACTCAGCCGAGCGATTTAATCCAGCGTCTTGAGGCCCTCGACCACGCTCATTTTCGCAACGGCGAGGGATGGGGTCAGGGCCGAGAAGATGCCCAGCAGGGTCGCTACCAACGCGCCCGTGGCCATGATCCGGGGCGTCACTTCAAAATAGAGCAGGAAGCCATGCGTCAGCTTCTGTAGGTCGATATGTGTCCAGAACGCCCAAGCTCCCCCGATCCCGAGCAGCGCTCCAACCGCCGCCAACCCGAAACTCTCGGCGAGGATGAAGCCAAAGAGTTCGCGCCGTTGAAATCCGAGTGCCTTGAGCACAGCCAGTTCTCGGAATCGTTCGCGGATCGCCATGCTCATGGTGCTGACCGTCACCAGCACCAGCGTGAATACGACCACTGTGCTGATGGACCCGATGAGAATCTTTACGTTGCCCCACATGCTGACAAAACCCATCTGAAAGGCCCGTTCCGTTTCGGCCCGCACCTCGGCGGATGAGTTTTCAAACGCCTTGTTGACCCGTGCGATGACGTCATTCGCCACCTCGGCTGAAGCCACGCGCAGATACCAAGTTCCGACTGTTCCGGGATCACCCAGCAGTTCGTCGAGGAGCTTGTGTTGGAAGAAGACGCCCCGGTCATCCACCGTGCCCTGAAACACGGCCACTACCTTTAGATCGAGCTCCACCGGATAAAATGTGCCGGTGAATTTCAGCCGATCGCCCAGCTTGAGTCCGTAACGCTTGATGGTATCGGCACCGACTAGGCACGCCGTGCGGTCGGCAATAAAGTCGGCGTAGTTGCCGGCCACGATCTTGCCCTCCACGATCAATTCCTGAAACCGCGCGGGATCCACTGCGAACTGGGCGAAGCTGGTGACGGTCTCATCGCGAAAATTGCCGCCGAAGAACGTAAACGGCGTCGCGGCCACAATGCCGGGAATTCGGTCGATGACGGCTAGCTGTTTCGCAGGCAGGGGTTGGGCCAACGACACCTTGTTGCGAGTGATGATTCGGAGCGAGGCAGCCTCGGATTCCGGCGGCACGGTCAACTCGCGCTGGAGCGTCAGTAACGTGATCAGCAGGCCACAACTGAGTGCCACACTGATGATCGTAAGCAGTGCGCGACGCCGATTTCGGAGCGCGTTTTTGGCAATAAAGGTGGCGATGTTCACGCCACAATTTCTCCCTTTTCCAAGTGCAGACTCCGTGACCCGAAACTGGCCGCTTTCGGGTCATGCGTCACCATGATGACCGTCTTGCCGGCGCTGCGGCTGAGGCCTTGGAGAATGTTCAACACGTCGGCGGCCGACTTGGCGTCAAGATTGCCCGTCGGCTCATCAGCGACGATCAGAGCGGGGTCGGTCACGAGCGCCCGCGCAATAGCCACGCGTTGTTGCTGCCCTCCGGACATTTGGTCGGGCCGATGGTGCCCGCGGTCGGCGAGTCCCACCAATTCCAGAGCGGTTTCCACCTGCTGCCGGCGCTGCTTGCGATTCAAGGCCGTGAGTAACAGCGGCAACTCCACGTTCTCCGCCGCAGTCAGCACGGGGATGAGGTTAAAGCTCTGAAAAACGAACCCGACGTTCTGGTTCCGCCAGTCGGCGAGCTGCGATTCGTTGAGGTTGGCCACTTCGATACCCTGCACCTTCACGGAACCGCCCGTAGGCCGATCAATGCCCGCAATGATGTGGAGCAGCGTGGACTTGCCGGAACCAGAAGGGCCCATGAGCACCACGAACTCAGCGGGGGCAATGTCGAGCGAGACGCCCGCCAAGGCGGTGACGTCGATGTCTCCCTGCCGGTAAAGCTTAGTGAGTTCGCGAACGACAACAATGGGCTCGGCAGCCATAAGATGACGCAGTGGTAAGCCACGTTCCACACCGGGGCAACTAGGCAGGCCAAAGTCAGCCGCCAACCACCTGCCCGTGGGACCATCGTGTGAAGCTCACTTCGCAAAACCCTGCGCCTTCAGCCAGAAGACCAAGTCGCTCGCCCAAGGATGCGGGTTGGCGAACTCCGGAGGCTTGGCCGCCAAGCCCAATCCGTGACGCCCCTGCTGGTAAATGTGCAGGTCAAACGGCACGCCGTGACGGTCTAGAGCCGCGGCGAAGTCCAGTGAGTTGCGCACCGGGACCGCTTGATCCTCGAACGTGTGCCAAATGAATGCCCGCGGCGTGCCGGGCGAAACCTGCTTTTCATTGGAGAGCAGTTGCACCTGATCGGCGGTGGGGAATTCGCCCAGCAAGTTGCGCCGCGAACCGGCATGGCCGAAGGCTTCCATGGTGATCACCGGGTAGCAAAGGATGCCGAGGTCGGGCCGGGAACTTTGCCGCTCCACCGGGTCGGCAGCCAGTGCCGTGCCGAGGTCAAAATGCGTCATCAGCGTGGCCGACAGGTGCCCGCCGGCGCTGCTCCCCATGATTCCGACCCGCTTTCCGTCCAGTCGGTAAGCCGCCGCATTGGCCCGCACCCAGCGCACGGCCCGGGCCGCATCATGGAGCATCACCGGATGCCGATAACCGTGGGAACCGAGTCGGTATTTCAGCACAAAGCAGGTGAGCCCTTCCCGATTCAAAAACAACGCGTAGTCATTGCCCTCATGCGCCGCCAAGCCGCCATAACCGCCACC
>CAIJLV010000237.1 GCA_903821635.1 uncultured Verrucomicrobiota bacterium
AGGGAGACAACGAAGATGTTTCTCTCTTTTCTCTTCCCCCCTTTCCCAGTCGTATTGGTGAAGAAGAAGCCTTAGCTGGAATCGAAAGGCATAGGTTAGTTCCAACCGCCAAGCATCAAACCTATGTCCTTCTGTTCATGTTGGCGCGGCTCGGCAGGGCATTTGAAAATGCGCGCGGACATTCCTTGGACCCAGAAGAACGCGCCTCTCTGTTCAAGGCGTGGCACGCCGCGGCGTTCCGACGAAACCCCGATTTCGTTTGGCGCTTACGGTCAGATTATTTGATGGAATTCAGCAGCGTCTATCCCGTGGCAAAGTTTCCCATTGGAGAGAATCCCTTTCCGAAGGCGTGGAAGCTGGCCAACGAAGAGCCATTGCCACCAGAAGCCCAAGGGTTCGGCGATTCGCCAAAGCTCCAAAAGCTGATTGCCCTCTGCTTCCAACTTTCAAAGCTGAACTGCGAAGGGCCGGGCGTGTTCTTCTTGGGCTGCAACGACGCCGGCCGGCTCGTCGGCTGGTCGCACACCTACGCCAACCAAATGCTGAGTGGTTTGGTCAACCAAGGCGGCATCTTGGAACTGGTAAGGAAGGGTTGGATTGAAGCCCCTACGGAGCCGGGCAAGAAGGGCCGGAAGGTAGCGAGCCGCTTCCGCTGGATCGGCAAAGGGGGCGACGCGAAATGAAACCAGCCGAACCCCTTCCTTCGCTGGTTGTGGATACCCGCGAGCAAACCCCGCTGGTATTCACCCGGCTGCCTTGCCTTCGTGGCACCTTGACCACGGGCGACTATTCCGTGGCCGGGTGCGAGGAACTGTTCGCCGTGGAACGGAAAAGCATTCCCGACCTTGTGGCCAGCGTTACGGGCGAACGGGGACGATTCGAGCGCGAGCTTCACCGGCTCCGGGGCTACCGGTTCAAGCGCCTGCTGATTGTTGGCTCCCGGGCGGAAATCGAGGCTCACCGCTACCGCAACAACGCCAGTCCAAGGGCCGTCCTTGCCTCACTGGCCGCTTTTGAAGTGCGTTACGACCTCCCGGTGGTCTGGTCGCGAACGCCGCAGGATGCCGCCGTCTTGGTGGAAGGCTGGGCATGGTGGTTTGCCCGCGAAATCAGGAAGGCCGCCAGCCTCCTAGGAGAGACGCCAGCGGCCGAAGGGGAACTCTCCCGTGACCCAACCCAACTCGTGCCTTGACGCCTCGGAACACAATGGGGCCAATCGGTGCGCGCGCCACATCCCATGAAGCTACTCCCTTTCGCCAGTCTGCTTGCCCTCGTGTTCGCCGGTTGTGCCTCCGACCCGTTGCTGAGCGGCAAGCCTCAAGACTGGCAGGGAAAACCGGCTGCCGATCTCCGTGCGGCATGGGGGGAGCCAACCAAGGTCATCACGCAGAGCGATGGCGAGTATTGGGAATACACCAATGGCAAGGATTACGTCATCCCAGCGTCGGAAGACACCAACTTCCGGCTGGGAGGCGGGTCGTCCGGCTACAACTCAGGCACCGGAGCTAGCTCTTCCGGCTTTGGCGCAAGCGGCGGAATCTCCAAGTCAAAGTCAGGCGAGCGTGTCAGCCACGTCGAGAACGTCGCCCGCTTCTTGATTCGTGACGGAAAGGTGAAGAAGTGGAGTGCGGCGCGCATAGTGGACGGGCAGACGGTTTGGTCGGACCACTAAACCGGCGGCGCTACTCCTCGCCCGCCGCCACCGAGTCCGTCGAAATGACAACTCCGGCGGACTCGACCACTGGTTCTGGCGAATTGACTTGAGGCTCGGACTGAACCGGCTATGGCGTGCCTTCTCGGAATCCGTCAATTACCCACAGAACAATCCGCACGACCAGCAGGTAGCCGACAAACGGAACCACAACCGCAACCGCGCCAGTCAACAAGTCTTCTTGGACACTTATATAATACCTGTTGCCTAGATACATGAGCAAAAGTGTAAGCGACAAAAGCCCCGCGATGACTAGGTGCAGCCGGAATACGCCTTTGTTGAGTCGGCGGAAGCGTTTCATTGGATGTAGGTTGTTTTTGCGGGTGTGGTTTGGAGGGCATCGTCCGCTTGGTGCCCGGTGCATCGGTTGGACGAGGGGGCAACTCGCATATGCGAAGCCTAGACATAGATCGCAGGAGCACCTGACTCACGGTTAGGCAATAGCAGCTTTTGTTCGGGGTGTTTGATTAGATGGAAGTAGCATGCCACTATCACAGACCTGTCAATCATGTCGGATTTCTGGTTTGGTGGAAATGCGCCGTTTACCTCACCCAAAAGCCGACAGCATGTGCAAACGTGGGACAGAAGGACAATTTCATCCTCAGTTAGCTGGGGCTGATCACTTCCCAAGCGGGCTTCCTTTAGAATAGATCTGAACCGGAACACCGATTCTGTTGCCCGCTCGTCTACGTCTTTTGAATCAATCAAATACCACCTAATGCCGTGGTCGTCTGGTGGCAATTGCGGCCGCGGGGATGTTGCTCCATAGCGCCTGCCGCTATTCAGCCACAAAAAGGTGCCTATTGCTTTTTCGTCGTTCTCATTGGTGGCAAACGCTTTTTGTGGGCAATCCACTGCCGGTCTATACCTAGCGTAGTCGTATACACACTTCTTTGCAGTATATATCAAAACGGTCCGGAACCGTGACCGAATGATTGATCCTCCTATCCAGTTCAGGACATAAAGCACTAAAAACGCAATGATTGCTATGGTTATGGCGATTTTCATGACTGGAGAGATTGATTACGGAAGCTCCCTGATTCGGAAATACTGGCCCGCTTCCGTGGCGTTGAAGTCCCTCGTTTCGGTGTCTGCCGTGGCCGTGAACTCGCCTTGGGAAACCCACTCCAGCAAGTCTTTGGAACTTTCGAGCAGGTAGCGTTTCCCTTCGACCACGCCCAGTTTGAGTCGAACGGTTTGCACCTCCAGATTGGGGGTGAGCGCCTTAGGTGGAGGGGCCATCGTGGAGGAACCCGGCCGAGCATAACTGGGGCCAGTGCCGATTACTTGCACCCCGACGACGCGGCCAGTTCCAGTAGCGTTTATCATCTCCAATGGTTTCTTGGTATCGCTAGTGGCATTCCAAAGGAACTTCGCATTAACCACCTTTCCAAGCCCCCGTTCTTGAGCTTCTTCAGCAAGAACTGCATAACGCATCAACCACTTCATGCCCCACATCGCAATTCTAATGGTTAATCCAATCGCAAATACGATGGAGGCCAAATATATCCAGTCACCTACACTCATTGGATTAAGGTGTCACTTATCGGCTGACAGGAAAGCGAGAAACCCTGGTGGCGGGAGCACTACCGCTTCCACCCCATCGTCCGCTTGGTGCCGGGTGCATCGGTTGGACGAGGGGAGATGCCTTTAAGCCGCCGGGAGACACTTGGCGGTCACAGGCGCCGTTGCCCGGAAATGCCGACCCGTTTTGTGGCGGCATTTACCAACTCAGCAACCGCGAATAGAACGCCGATGATTAAGAATAGGTTGGGCCATGTTGGGCTACCATAAACCCTCCAGACGCTTGCAGAAATATAGGCGATGCAAGCAAAAAAAAGCACTACTGACTTTTGCTCTCTTTCTTCGCCTTTCGCTCTCAAAGCGATAAAATTGAATGGAGAAGTAGCTATCGAGTATGACAGCACTAGCATTGGAATAAAACTTGCGTCTTTAGCGCGAGGCGCAACGTATTCCAAACACACAAAGAACCACGAACCAAGCAAGGCGAGTAAGTAAATGTTGGCGCAAGAGACTACGATAACCCGCTTGGGTGTTGAAAACATCCATTCTGCACGCGCCGCGTAAGCAATCAGACGCACAGCCGGGGATATGGCGGCCATCCAGAGTAACGGTGCTACAAAAATAGCGAGGGCACCCAAGAACACAGCACCCCAACGCCCCAACCACCCCAACCACAGCACGGATGCGACAACTCCAACTGTATTAAGAACAAAGATGGGTATCATGCACACTGCCATCACCAGACAAGTGGCAATAAGAAATCCAATGATGATTTTGCGCATCGAGTATTCCTTTTCGAGGGAGGTTTGAATGGCCGGCGCTAGTTCAAGAGGCAGATGACAGTATGCCGTGGGACTGGTTTGAGCTCGCGTCATCGGCATTGCCGTCCAGGGGGTAGAATGCGACCAACCCATTGGTCGGGATAGTCGGGGTCTGTCCCAAAGCGTTAACCGCCGCTGCGGCAGCCAAGACCGTGAGCAGGCAAGTTTTCGGTTTCATGTTTGATTTGGATTCAGTGGTAGGCTCGCGTGCGCCGGACCAGTCCGGCAAGCGCGCTGTTGTGCTGTTTGATAGGAAATCCGCTGTCCCCAAGGAAACGAATCCGCCCACTTTCGCCGCTACCTCTTCCAACTCAACCAGTTCTGGCCATCCGCCAAGGTTTCAGGGGCGGTGGCGGACGTGTAGAGAATCCAGATCAATCGTTTGGCGGCCCCGGAAGGCGACCGGGAGCCATTCAGCCAACGGCGGGCGGTAATCCGAGGCACGCCCAGCAGGGCCGCCAAGGCCGCCACGGAGATTCCTAGGACTTCCCGGAGCTTCTCCAACATCACCCGCACATCCGCCTTTGTTGGCTGGTGAATCCCGTTCACCAGACCCAGGAACTCCCCGGAAGCAGAGCAGACCAAGCTACCGTTGGCGTCGAATCCCACGCGCTGATGGAAATGCTGCCGTTTCATGGGCGACAGCGTATCACGTCGCGACTGAGCCGCGCACGCTCGCTTTTTCAATCGGCGGAATCCCAAAAAAGTTGTGACCGCCTATCTGTCACCCGCCCGCACGACGGCCGGGGCAGGGCCAAAGCCTCCCCGGGAGTGGTAGCCAGTGAGTGGTTGGAACAATCCGCCAGCATCGCGCCGGGGCGAAGGTCGCCTTCCTGTCGGTGTAAACCATGCGCCACGACGCTACCGCCAGCGAAGAACACGCCCCCTGCCGGCAACCAACTGGGCCGCCTTGCTGCCAAATGCTGCCAAAATGTCTTCGCGACCATGCGTTTTTACGCAACGAAGGCCGAAAGGTGGGTTTGCCGGAACCACGAAGAAAAGGCCCGTAAACATTGGAGAAAGTGCAACGTCACGAAGACACCCGCAATTGATGGGGAGGATTCAACTCCCCCCGCCTCCACCATCTTTACGCAGGGTTTTGTAAGCCTGATGCAGTGTTCCTACTGTTTTCCAGCAGTGCCTTCGTTAACTGGTTCACTGAACCGCAAACCATCCCGCCCGCTACTCGCGAAGCTGGATCGGGGATCTTTTTCCTCAACTCATGGGCAGAGCCGTTAGTAGCCTGACCCATAACTTGGCCGTCGACGTTAAGTTTCCGATCAACGTCAAGGTCGGCTCCTTCGCCACCAAGATCGACCGCAAGCAGCGCCTGCTACGTGGGGAACCATAGGTCGCCTACCGCTTGAGCTTCTACGCGGCCGACGGCTGGCGTGTAGTTCGCGACTTTGGCCAAATTGAGCACGCCCGAGCGACGACCCGGGAAGCAGCCGAGGCGGGTAGGTTGGGCGAACTGACCTGCGAATAAGCTTCCCAGAAGCAGGAGCGCGTGGAATCCGGCGCCGCGTGTGGGCTCGCCGCAGAATGTAGGACTACCCCGCTACACCTCGCGCAGGAATATCGACGGGCCTGGATTAGGCTACCAACTGACGCCACCTTAGCCTGAGCGGTCGAAGCGGTCGCTAAGCGTCACCCCGCCAACGTCCTAACGTCACTGTTGCCGAGGCGGTGGCGAAGACGATGCCGGCCAAAGGGTAGGCAGGACTTTTTGATGCCTATACCCGTAAGCTTTTTAGGAGCACCACCGAGTTCCATCGCGGCCGGAGCCCACCTCAAAGTCGGGACCGTGGCCAGCGATTCCAGCACCGAAGGGCGTCGATTCACGGGTTTTCCCAGTCCCCCGTGGCAAGGTCACTGGCTGCGTGATTCGACTGAAAGGCCCCGAGTGAACCGGTCACTTTTTCTAGTGCATCTACAAACGGCAGCGTTGCAGGTCCACCAGCTCTCTTTCCATCAACTCGATGACTCGGACCGCCGCGGGAACGTGACGGCAAGATATATCCAAACTTGATCAAGTATAAGAGAGCGAATGATACGGTGTGGTGCGATGTTGCTCTAGGTGCAGTAAATTCTATTAGAGTTCGGTTTTCCTAGAATCCAGCGCTGGGGTTGGATTTGAGGGGACGGACTCCACGCCGTTAACCCCCATTCTTTCAAAGCAAAAGACCGGCCATGAAAACGCATTGGCTTCCCGGACTCAGGCGAACCGCCCGCGTTGACTCTTGCCAGGGGGCCAAGCACCGGCAAGCGGGTGGCAATCCCGCAGTGCTTCAGCGATCGCGCTTCGCAGGGGTTTCGAGATCGAGTCGAAGGGAAGCCGGCCATGGCCACAGATGTTTGGGCTGGCTCCCTAGCGGGGCGCTTCGTTGATCGACTTTGGCTTCCCGACCCTCCGCGAAATAATTTTATGACTGCAACGAGCGCACCTCTTCTCTTAAGCCGCCCGCATCAAGCCGGAGCGACGGCGAGTTGCGTCACTGAAGCATTGGCGGGTGTCCTGCAATCACGGGGGCGGCGCCTGCTGTTTCGAGGCGTCCGACTCCTGCTGGCTGGCGGACTTGGCCTCGGAGCCGCCCGCCTAGTTCAGCGGCAGTTGACCGAGGTGACGAGCGACCAAGCGTTCCTCAACGCGCCCATCACCGCGTTGCGGGCGTCCATCGGCGGCCAACTGCAGTTGGCGCCGCTGGAGCCTGGCACCGTGGTGCGCTGCGGGCAGGTCCTTTTCCGCGTCGAGAACCCGCGCTTTGGAAATTTGGAGGCGATGTCGCAACTAAATTGGATTCAGGAGTTGGTGGACCGCTTGCGCGTCGAGAGCACCGAGGCGGAACTGCGCCACACCAAGCAGGAACAGATTTTTCAGCACTACGCGGCGCTGTTCCGGGAGCAACTGGTTTCCCGGATCGAATACCTCGAGGAGGAGAGCAAGGTTGCGCTCTGCGAGTCGACGAAGACCCACAAGCGCGAGCAATTGCGCTCCGCCGAGGCCCGTTGCCGCGAACTGGAGCAACACTTGGCTTTGCAGAAACAGGCGGTGACAACGATGCCCTTCGACGGCGTGATCTGGGCGATCCGTGCGCAGCAGGGTGGGGAAGTCAGCGCGCAGGAAACGGTGCTGCACGTCCTCGACCCGCAGCGCGCTTG
Organism: uncultured Verrucomicrobiota bacterium; assembly: GCA_903821635.1. GTDB lineage: Bacteria > Verrucomicrobiota > Verrucomicrobiia > Limisphaerales > UBA9464 > CAIWAH01. Next base: position 7,216 of record CAIJLV010000237.1, read on the forward strand.
GGTGGACGCGTTCCTGCACGAGAAGCACGCCGACAAGTTCCAGTCGGGAATAGCGGTGCGAATCCGCACCTTGGATGGGCGCGAAACGTGGCGCGGCCATGTGGACTCCGTCCGGGCCGGCGTGGGCCGTATGGATCCGGAAAACTCCGTGGCCGTGCCGGCGGGCGATCTATCCCGGCGCCGCATCGCCGTGAGGGTGAAGCTGGATTCGGTGCCGCCGTTCGACGCCAGCCAGTTCTTTGGCGTCGGTCGCAGCGTGGTGGTCAGCCTGGCTGAGCATGAATAAGTCGGATCCAACGCAGCGGTCCCTAGACTTCGGCAGGTCGTTCTGCGCGCGCCACTGGAAGTTCGGGTTCGGGTTTGCCCTCGCCGTGCTCGCCGCTTCAAGGCTGGCTGGCGAATGGGCGGGGCCAAGCCTGTCGGCTTGGTCGAACGTAATCACCGCCTGGGGACAGTATCATCTCGGTCTGGTGACACCCAACTCTCCGCCGCTTTGGGTCCTGACGCCCACGATGCTGATGGTGGCTTGGGCTGGATCGTTGCTGCTACTGTTCGACCAGCCGCCCGATTGGCTGCGTCTGCCGGTGGGTGGGGTGTTTTTCTGCCTGCAGGCGGCCTACCTGACCTTCCGACTGACGAGCACGCTGTGTTTGGATACGTTGCTCAATGCGGTCTTTAGCGGTTTTTTCCTACTATGTGAAATCTCCATTCACCTGCGCATCGGGCTTGGCAATCTGTCGTTGCTCCACCTGACGGATCGCCGCGCCGAAGCGGACGAATCCGCCCGCTTAGTCCGGGCTGGCGACTACCTACCTACCGTGGACGTATTCGTGCCCACGTATTCTGAGCCGGTGGAGCTGCTGGAACGTTCAATCATCGGCTGCCAGGCGATGATTTATCCCTACAAGACCATTTGGCTGCTAGACGACCAGCGGCGGCCGGCGATGCGGGAACTGGCGCGTCGGCTGGGCTGCTGCTATCTGGATCGGCCCGACAACTCGCACGCCAAGGCCGGGAATCTCAACCACGCCCTCAACCGCAGTAAAGCCACGCTGGTGCTCTGCTTGGACGCCGACTTTATTCCCACGCGCGATTTTCTGGAACGCACCGTCGGTTTCTTCCGCGATCCCAAGGTGGCGCTGCTGCAGACGCCGCAGAACTTCTTCAACGAAGATGCCGTGCAACGTAACCTCGGCTTGGAACGGGCGCTCGAAAACGAGCAGCGGCTATTTTTCCGCACGCTCCAGCCGGGCCGCGATGCCTTCAACGCCATCGTCTGCCACGGCACCTGCTGGGTCGGCCGCCGCAGCGCGCTGGAGGCGATCGGCGGCATTCCGACCGAAACCATCACCGAGGACTGGGCGACGTCGATCAAACTTCAGGCGGCTGGCTACCGGCTGCTTTACCTGAACGAGGTGCTGTCCGCCGGATTATCCGCCGACACCTGCGGCGAATTCGTGGAGCAACGCTCCCGCTGGGCGCAGGGCACCTTGCAGTCGCTATTCGTCTCGACCAATCCGCTGACGATTCCAGGCCTGAACTGGAAACAACGGCTCCTTCATTTCTCGGGCATCCTCTATTACGCCGGCAGTGTCAGCAACCTGGTCAATCTGCTGGCCCCGTTGCTCTACCTGTTCTTCGGCGTGTGTATCGTGCGCATGACGATCGCCGAGATGATCTTCTTCCGCCTGCCGCTCACGGTCGGCTACTACATGCTCTATTCGTGGCTCACGCTGCACAACCGACTGGCCCTGTGGACCAATTTTTATGACGCGTTCCTAGCCCCTTCGATGGGCTTTACGGTGCTGCGGACCCTCGGCAAACCCTTTGGTCGCGGCTTTCGCGTGACCGACAAGACGCAGCGGCCGCAACGCCTCGCTGTGAATCGAAGGGTCGCGCTGCCGTTCATGATCCTGCTCGCGTTGCACCTGGCGGGATTGGCGTTCTGCGTGGCTGGCGGCCGGCACTTGGATCAGCCCGACATCTTTCCCATCGTGGCCTATTTCGCGGCCAGCAATCTGATCACGCTTTGGGTCTGCCTGCTTGCGTCGATGGACGTCCGGCGTGCGCGGACGTTCCCGCGGTTCGAGCACCGACTCCCGTTCGAGCTGGTGTGTGAGGGCGGCCGCATTGAAGGCGAAACCCTCCTGCTTTCGGAAAGCGAGGTCACGATTCGGCCTCAGCCTCTGCCGGGGCCTTGGCCGGGCCAAGGGCTCCTGACACTGCCCTCGCTTGGTTTGCTCAAATTGCCGGTGCGCCTGCAACAGGACACCGATAATCAGTGGAGCCTGCAATTCTCCCAGCTCTCGCTGCCGCAACGGCGCACGCTTGTGGCGTTGCTCTACTGCCGGCCCGGCCAATGGGAAACCAAGCCCAGAAGTGAAGTCCGAGCCGTGTGGGAATATGTCCGCGCCGCCATTCGCATGTATCCACTCGCGGAATCCGTATGAAAACCCGAGTCGTGGTGATTCTTGCGGTGCTTTGTGCCCTCGCCGCTGCGCCACTCCGGGCGATGGAACGGCTGGAGCCGCCGGAGGGTTGCTACTTCGGCATCAGCCTGGGAGCAGGCGATACCCTTGCACGACTCGCCTCGCGCTTGGGCGTCACCCCGGCGGTTGCCGCGCAGTTCTTTCATTTCCCCCTGAGCTCAGCCTTACGCGGCGAGTTGATCGCTTTTCTGGATCAAGTCCGGCCCACCCGCGGTATCGCGCTGATCACGCTGGAGCCATTTCAGGGTTTGTCCGCGGTCACGGAGGCGGACTGCCTTGATCTGGCCCGCCTGTGCGCCACCCACGAAGCTCAGGGTATCGGCGGCATCATGATCCGCTTCGCCCATGAGATGAATGGCAACTGGTATCCGTGGTGCCAGCAACCCGGCCTGTATCGCGAAAAATTCGGACTGCTCGCGCGCACCGTTCACACGCACACCACCCGCACCGCGATGCTCTGGGCCCCGCACAACGGCGTCGGGTATCCCTTTTCCACCCAAGGCGCGTTCCAAGCCGCCCCGGGATCGCCGGACTTTGCCGCGCTCGATACGAATGGCGACGGCTGGCTCACGGCCGCCGACGACATGTATGAGCCCTACTATCCTGGGGACGACGTGGTCGACTGGGTGGGCATGATCATCTACCACTGGGGCGCGGTTTTTCCTTGGCTCGAAAACGAGATGCCGCTGCCCAACAGTTTCGCCGCTACCCTGCGCGGCACCGGACTTCTTCCGCCCATTCCTGATTTTTATGCCCGCTATTGCGCCGACCGAACGCATCAGAAACCGCTGGCCATCCCGGAGACGGCGGCACTCTACAACCCGCAGCGTTCCCCGGGGCCTGGTGAATTCCAGATCAAGCAAGCGTGGTGGCGCCAGATCTTCAACGCGTTCGACGATGACTCCAACTCCGTGAACATCGCCGTCGACCTGCCCAAACTCAAATGCCTCAATTGGTTCGACCACTACAAGCCTGAGGCGGAGGCGCAGCACGAATGGATCGACTGGCGCGTCTCCGCAGACCCCGTCATCCGCGAGGCCTTCGTTAAGCATTTGCGGCGGCCGCTTCAAAACCGCCCTTACTTTCTCACGGCCCCGAATTTCGCTTGTGCAGCGCGTGCTGACTGCATCGTGGCCGAGGACTTGCCTCACCTCCTGCCGCTTACTGGATCGGTCCAGCTCTCGTTGACTACGAAAGCCCAGGCTGCTTGCGATCTCGTCGTGGACCTGCTCGATGACCAGTTCCAATGGCAGGGTGGGACGCGCACGGCGGTCCTCGCCGGGACCCAGTCGGTCGCTTTGCATTTCACGTTGAACCGCCCATTGATGGATGGACTGACGTATCGCTGGAGCATTTTCCTGACCCCGACAGGCAGCAATTACTTGGGCGCGCTGGCGTGGCATCAGGGCCCTGGCCCGGTGGCCCGCGCCCTCAGTCCGTCGATTCAGATTGCAGGCTACCCACCTACAATCGCCCCCGGCTCCAGCTTCACGGTCAAAGTCCAATACACCTCGGTAGCGGTCGACGCGGTCGCGCAGGTGAACATTTTCGACGCGGATCACAGGTGGCGCGGCGGCGGCACGCAGTCGGTGCGACGCGGTGACGGGTTGCTTGATGTGACGGTCACCCCGCAGCCGGCCCTGACCAACGGCGTCTACATGCTCGAATGTTTTCTTTCTGATTCGCCCACTCACCAGCAGGCGGTGCTGGCTCGATCGGAGAACCGGCAGGTGCGCGTCGCGACGCACAGCACCGAGGATTTTATTCAAGCCCTGCCGCGGTCCGCCTTCTTGCCAACCGGCGAAGTCTTTCGATTCCTCGTCACCTATTCCGCCGTGACCAACTGCGATCTGCACGTCGATTTGTTCGACGCCAACACGAACTTTATCACCGGCACTTTGCAACCAGTCGGCCAGAGCAGCGGCTTTCAGGAAATGACCCTCAGCGCTCCCAACGCCGCGCCCGGAACCTACTTCGTCAATTCGTTCCTGACCGCGCCGGGGCAGCTGTGGACGAAGGCGCTGGCTTGGGGTGTCGCGCAGCCGGTGACCGTGCTGTCCAAGAGCTACTTCGACTGGGTCGAATGGCGCTGGGGCGTTGTGCTTGGCAGTGACAGCGTGCTGCCGGATCAGGACGCCGACGGCGACGGCGCCAGCAACGAGGCCGAGCGCATCGCCGACACCGCTCCGCTGAACGCTGCCGAGGTGCTGAGGCTCAACGCCACGATGGAAAACGGCCGCCTGGTGTTGAACTGGCGTTCGGCCGTGGATCGTCAATATCAGTTGTTCGAGAGCGATGAGCTTTCCCCGGCTTTGTGGGTCCCATTCGGCGACGTCCTGAACGGGAGCGGCGGCTCATTGCAAGCGAGTCTCCACCCGAGTCCGGCCGACTCGAAGAAGTATTATCGACTCGCAGTCTGGCAAGGCGGAGAGCGATAGGTCGGCTCAAGTCTGCGCCCACTGTGGGTGGTATGCCTTGAGGTTCAACCCAAGTGACGGGCTAAAGGATTGGGAAGATTGAGGTTGGAGTGGGTCTTTGAGGGGCTGCCGGTCGAGGCCGTCGTTAGGACCCACACCGCTCGAACCAAGCCGGCGATACACAGCGGAATTCAGAGCTGAGCGCGCGGTTTTTTGCAAACTGCAGTAGGGGTTCCGGTTTGGGCCCGCGCTGACTCGGAAAGCTTACGGCTTTCCAGCCTCCGGAAGGCGTTCCTCGCCGGCCGGTCGTAACACGGCGTCCAGCACTCGGTAAGCGTGCGTGCGTTGTTCCGGTGGGAAGCGGTGGGGGCTGTCCGGATGTTCGACGGTGAAGTGCGTGGTCACGCCCGCGTGTTGGGCCAGAGCGCGTGCCTGGGCCACGACGCGAGCCACGCTTTGCCAGTGGAAATTGGAATCGCCGATTGGCGCATTTACAAATACCCGGCGCGGCGCGATGGCGGCCAGCACGTGCGAAAAATCGAAGGGAAGTTCTTCGAGTCGGCCCCGGTATTCGGCGAGGCGCGGCATGTAGCGCGTTTGGCACCAGCCGCGTTCCCGCTGCCAGACGGCTTCCTGCCCGCCGTAGTAATCGCGGAAGGAGTCAAAACCACAGCTCGCGACCACGACTGTCAGCCGCGAGTCAAAAACGGCGGTGAAGAGGCCATTATGTCCGCCGAGGGAATGGCCGATGGCGCCAAAGCCGCGGTTCGTCGCCACTGAGGGCAGGGACGCCAATAGGTCGAGGCCGCGCGAATTATCCCAGATCGCCTTCATGGTGCCGCTGGCGTAGCCCTTGAGGTCGGGGGCGTAGTTCGCGAGGTGCGGATAGGGCGGGGCGAGCACCACGTAACCGCGGCGCACCAACTCCAAGCCGTATTCGTCGTCGGGCGACTGGCCGAGGCCGACCACCACTTTTTGGCCGGCGGCATGGGTTTGGTGCAGGGCGAGCACGGCGGGAAAGGTGCGACTGCGATTGGTCGTGGCCGCGATGGGCAGAAGGAGGTAGGCGGGCACGCGGATGCCGGAATCGCTCTGATAGGTAAGCCGTTGGCGCACGAAACCAGCTCCAGGAATCGTCTCTTCGATTTGCAGGTCGAGCGGGCCCCGGCTTTCAGCCGGCGGGAATGGGCCCATGATCTGCGCCATCGCCCGGCGCCATTCGGACGCTTCCGGGGCGGCGGCGGTCAGGTGAACGGCGGTCAGCCAAGCGGCCAAGCAGGCTGGCCAAAGAATCCAGAAGCGCATGGCTCCGGAATGAGGGATTCTGCCGGGCAAAACCAGTCGCAATTCGCCTTTAACCGGCTCCCAAATTTGGCTGTTTTGGGGTCGTGGTTGACCCGAAATTTGGCCGCCCATCGACGCGCTCCAGGCGGCGTTGTGCGCCTTAAAAATCAAAAAACAGGCCTAATATTGAGCTTTCTCAGTGAGGCGGACGAGTGTCCGCGGACGGACGAAAGCACTCTGGGGCGGGCGGAGTGCCGATTTAAGCTTAAGTAAATTTCCGACGAGGAATGGGCATGACGCTTAAGCCGCTGGGATGCCCTTTGCCGCTGGAATAAAGTTCCGAGGGCAAAAGTCGTCCCAGCGATGATAAAGCCAATTTTAATGGGGCTGGGGAGTCGCCCAAGTTCGGG